>NZ_JBJZOM010000012.1:0-177918 GCF_047200695.1 Streptomyces callyspongiae | reverse complement strand
ACAGCGCGTACGGGCTGTCCGTGTCGTCCGACACCACGGTCGCGGACGTCATGCAAGTCCCCTTTCGGCGAGCAGCTTCTCGAGAGCGCTCGCTGATTCCTCAACGCTCTGCTGGTGCGCCTCGATCCGCAGATCCGGGTTCGCGGGCACCTCGTACGGGTCGTCGACGCCGGTGAGCCCGGACAGCTCACCCGCGGCCTGGCGTGCGTAGAGCCCCTTCACGTCGCGCTCGGAGCACACCTCCACGGGGGTGGAGACGTGCACCTCCAGGTACCCGGTTCCCGCCGCTTCATGGCGCTTGCGCACGGCCTCACGGCTGTGAGCGTAGGGGGCGATCACCGGGACCAGTACCTTGACGCCGTTGGAGGCGAGAAGCTCGGCCACGAACCCGATCCGCTGCACATTAGTGTGCCTGTCCTCCTGAGAGAAACCGAGCCCGGCGGACAGAAACGTGCGGATCTCGTCGCCGTCCAGCACCTCCACCCGATGTCCCTCACCGATCAGGCGGTCCGCCAGCGTGCGGGCGATCGTCGTCTTCCCCGCACTGGGCAGGCCGGTGAGCCACACCGTGGCTCCCGCGTCCGTCAGGCTCATGCCCCTGCTCCCTGCACTCATCGTTCCGGCGCCCGCACGGTCACCCGTGCAGGCCGCACTCCGTCTTGTCGAAGCCGGACCATCGCCCGGCGCGGGCGTCCTCGCCCTCACGCACCCTGCGGGTGCAGGGTGCGCAGCCGATCGACCGGTAGCCGTCGGCCAGCAGCGGGTTCGCGAGCACGCCGTGCTCGGAAACGTAGCGGTCGACATCCGCTTGTGACCAACGGGCTATCGGAGCGATCTTGACCTTCTCACGCCGGTCGTCCCAACCGACGACCGGCGTGAGTGAGCGTAGCGGGGACTCCTCACGACGCAATCCGGTGGCCCATGCGTCGTAGCCGTGCAGGCCGTCCCGCAGTGGCAGGACCTTGCGCAGCGAGCAGCAGAGGTCCGGATCACGGTCGTGCAGACGCGCGCCCTGCCGGGCATCCTGCTCGGCCACGGACTGCCGCGGTGTGACCGTGATCACTTCCACGTCCATCACCGCTGCGACGGCGTCGCGGGTGCCGAGCGTCTCCGGGAAGTGGTATCCGGTGTCGAGGAAGACCACGTGCACTCCCGGGAGCGCCCTGGAGGCGAGGTGCGCCACCACGGCGTCCTCCATGGAGGAGGTCACGCAGAACCGGTGCCCGAAGGTCTCCGCGGCCCAGCGCATCACGTCCGGCGCGTCCGCGTCCTCCAGCTCCCGGCCGGCGTCCAGGGCGAGCTGCCGGAGCTCGTCCCTGCCGTACCGCCGGGCGGACGGGAGTGCTGCGGCGGGCTCCTGGGCCGTGGTCATGACGTCTGGTCCCCTTCCGGGTCGTCGTCGGTCCGCAGGCCGGATGCCAGCAGACCCAGGAAAGAGAGGGCGAAGGCGCGGTTGCAGGACCTGCACTCCCACGGCGTACCGCTGCCCGCCGGTGCGCCGGGGCGTCCCTCCGAGGGGCGCAGGTCCTCGTCGCCGCAGTACGGGCAGTAGAACGGTGCGGCACGCCCGCTCACGCGAGTGCCTCCTGGTCGGCGCGTGCCGCCCACTGGGCGAAGCGCTCCCCCTCCTGGCGCTGTTCCTGGAACGTCCGCAGGACGCGTTCGATGTAGTCGGGCAGTTCGTCGGCGGTCACCTTCAGGCCGCGGACCTTCCGGCCGAAGCCGGCGTCCATGCCGAGTGAGCCGCCCAGGTGCACCTGGTACCCCTCGACCTGGTCGCCGTTCGCGTCGGTGAGCAGTTGCCCCTTGAGCCCGATGTCCGCCACCTGGATGCGTGCGCAGGAGTTGGGGCAGCCGTTCAGGTTGATCGTGACCGGTTCGTCGAAGTCGGGCAGTCGGCGCTCGAGCTCGTCGATCAGCCGGGATCCGCGGCCCTTGGTCTCGACGATCGCGAGCTTGCAGAACTCGATGCCCGTGCAGGCCATCGTGCCGCGCCGGAACACCGAGGGAGTGGTGGTCAGGTCCAGGCTCTCCAGGCCCGCCGTCAGCGGTTCGACCTGGTCCTCGGCCACATCCAGAATGATCATCTTCTGTTCCACGGTGGTGCGCACCCGCGCCGAGCCGTGCGCCTCCGCCAGGTCGGCGATCTTGGTGAGGGTGGCGCCGTCCACCCGCCCGACGCGCGGCGCGAAGCCCACGTAGTACCGGCCGTCCTTCTGCCGGTGCACGCCGACGTGGTCCCTCCAGCGCTGCACGGGCTCGGCGGGCGGCGGCCCGTCCGCCAGCTTCCGCATCAGGTACTCGTCCTCCACGACCTGCCGGAACCGTTCCGGGCCCCAGTCGGCGACCAGGAACTTCAGACGGGCGCGGGTGCGCAGCCGCCGGTAGCCGTGGTCCCGGAAGACCGAGGTGACGGCCTCGTGGACGTCCGCGACCTCCTCGACCGGTACCCAGGCCCCCAGCCGGACACCGAGCTTCGGGTTGGTGGACAGCCCGCCGCCCACCCAGACGTCGAAGCCGGGGCCGAGCTCCGGGTGCTCCACGCCCACGAAGGAGACGTCGTTGATCTCGTGGACCACGTCGAGCGCCGGCGATCCCGAGACCGCGGACTTGAACTTGCGGGGGAGGTTCGAATAGGCCGGGTTGCCCACGACGCGGCGGGAGATCTCCTCGATGGCCGGAGTGCCGTCGACGATCTCGTCCTCCGCGATCCCGGCGACCGGCGAGCCCAGCACGACCCGCGGGGTGTCGCCGCAGGCCTCGGTGGTCGACAGGCCGACGGACTCCAGGCGGCGCCAGACCTCCGGGACGTCCTCGATGCGGATCCAGTGGAACTGCACGTTCTGGCGGTCGGTGATGTCCGCGGTGCCGCGGGCGAACTCCTGCGAGACCTCGCCGACCATCCGGAGCTGCGCGGTGGTGAGCCGCCCGCCGTCGATGCGCACGCGGAGCATGAAGTACTCGTCGTCGAGTTCCTCCGGTTCGAGCACGGCGGTCTTCCCGCCGCTGATTCCCGGGCGGCGCTGGGTGTACAGGCCCCACCACCGCATGCGGCCCCGCAGGTCGGCGCCGTCGATGGAGTCGAAGCCGCGCTGCGCGTAGATCGTCTCAATGCGTGTCCGTACATTGAGACCGTCGTCGTCCTTCTTGGTCTGCTCATTGCCGTTGAGCGGAGTGTGGTGCCCGGCCGCCCACTGGCCCTCGCCGCGGTGGCGGCCCGTTCTGCGGCGGGTGGGTGCGGTGGCGGAGCGTGCGGAGGTGTCGGCCATGGCGGAACGTCCTTCGGGTGGGCGGGCTGGCAACGGGATACGGTGCACGGCGCACTCCGGAGGGAGCAGCGCAGGCGGGTCCGCGCGCGCGGCGCAGGAGGCCGTGCGCGAAGCGGCCCCGGGAACGGGAGGAGAAGAGGGGAGTGCCGGACCAGCGGCGATGGGGGTGGCTCTCCGACCTGCGGATGCTGCGACTGTCAGCCCGTCGGACAGATCGCGCTGGACACGCGTGCGAGGTCGACGTGGCGTCGACTCACCAAGGCGATTCCAGCTCGAGACATGGCGAAAAGCCTGACACGCCGCTCACCGGGCGTCCACTTTCATCCGTCATGTGGACGGATCGGTATCGCATTCCGGGAAGTGCCAGGTGGTCGCAGTGCCGAGCCTACGAGGGTTCAGGTCTCCGGCCAGAGCTCGGGCATCCGCCCCACGGACTCCGTCCGTGTCCGTGTCCCGAAGATCCGGAAGCCGCGGCGCCGGTAGTTGTCCAGTGCGTACGGCCCGTCCTTGCTGCAGGTGTGGAGCCATACGCGGCGGGTCGGAACGCGGTCCCGGGGCCACCGGGAGGCCAGGTCCCAGGCCCGCGCCGTGCCGTGGGACAGCAGGTGGCCGCCGATGCCCCGCCCCCGGAACGCGGGCAGCAGCCCGAAGTAGGTGATCTCCACGGTCCCCTCGGCCTGTCCCTCCAGCTCCAGGAAACCCGCAGGCGTTCCGCGCTCCCAGGCCACCCAGGTCTCCACCGCCGGACGCTCCAGGAACTGCTGCCACCGCGCACGCGTCCACGGCAGCCGGTCGCTCCACCGGACGTCGACCCCCACCGCGGTGTAGAGGAAGCGGCTGAACTCGGGACTGGCCACTTCCGCCCGGGCGACCCGCAGGGCGGACTCCGCACCCGGGGCACGGGCGGGACGCAGGTCCTGCGGCGACGTCTGCTCCAACGACCAGGTGGTGACGGTGAGGGTCTGCATCGCCACATTGCACCATTCCGGTGGCACCCGGAGATCGTCGGCCGGATACGTTGGGCAGGTGCACGCCGAACGACCTCCCGAACGCTCCGACGGAGCCCTGCGCCGAGTGCGCGCCGTCTACCGCAACGTGCCGAAGCGGCGCATGGCCTGGCTCCTCCTCAAGGACACCGTCAACTCCTGCGTGGAGTACCGGGTCCTCGGGCTCGCGGCCGAGGCGGCGTTCTTCACCCTCATCTCGATCCCGCCCCTGCTCCTGGGCCTCATCGGCCTCATCGGCTACCTCGACGGCTGGTTCGACACCGACACCATCGCCTCGATCCGGGGGAACTTCCTCACCGCCGCACGCGCCGTCCTGTCGGAACGCAGCGTCGACCAGGTCGCCCGGCCCCTGATCGACGACGTGATCCGCGGCGGCCGCCCCGACGTGATCTCCATCGGATTCGCGCTCGCCCTGTGGTCCGGTTCCCGGGCGGTGAACGTCTTCATCGACACCATCACCGTGATGTACGGCCTCGACGGCCACCGAGGGATCATCAGGACCCGGCTCCTCGCCTTCGTGCTCTACGTCGTCGCCCTCGTCATCGGCATGGTCGCGCTGCCGCTGACCGTCGCCGGCCCGGAGGCCGTCAGGCACCTGCTGCCGGAGGCAGAGTGGCTGGTGAGCGTCTTCTACTGGCCCACGGTCCTGCTGCTGTCCATCGTGTTCCTCACCACCCTCTACCACGTGTCGGTCCCGGTGCGGTCGCCGTGGCGCGAGGACATCCCCGGCGCCCTCGTGGCACTGGTCATGTGGGTGGTCGGCAGCGCCCTGCTGCGCGTGTACCTCACCAACACGGTCGAGGGGCCCTCCCTGTACGGGTCGCTCGCGGCCCCCGTCGCCGTCCTGCTGTGGATCGGAATCTCCGCGTTCGCCGTACTGGTCGGCGCGGCGGTCAACGCCGCCATCGACCGGGTCTGGCCGTCCGTCGCCACCGCGGCCGCCCGCCGGGTCTCCGAGGACGCCCGCGAGAAGGCCGCCGCCGAGATGGTCGCCGCCGCCGAGGCGCGGCGCGCCATGCGCGAGGCGGAGGGCGAGGGCGACACGGACCCGCCCGCCGAATTCCCCGAGCGCTGGACGCGGTTCCTCCCGCCCGGGGACGTGCGCTCCCGGTTGAGGTCCCGCAGCCGCCGCACCGGGGACGACGCGTAGCGGGCACGGCCGGACCGCCCGCGGAAAACGCCTGGCGCCGGACCGCCGGCCCGGCTAGCCTGCACAGGTCCGTTCGCCCCATCACGGAAGCAGGGAGGTGAGACGCCGTGACGACGACTGTTCCCCCGGTGGGCAGTGCCCACGTCCCGAAGCGCACCCATTCCCTCGTGATCCCGGCCTGACGGAACGTTCCCCGGGATCACCCTTCCGAAGGGCCATCCCCTGTCGTGAACGAATCCTTCGCGCACCACCCGCACCCGCTCGCCCGCTACGGCTGGGACGAACAGGTGGCCGCCGCCTTCGCGCCCTACGCCGCACAAGGCCTCCTGCCCGCCCGTGTCGTGCGCGTGCACCGCGCCGGGTGCGACATCCTCACCGCCGACGGCACCTGCCGCGCCGGCACCGGCCCCGTCGCCACCCGCGACCCCGTGAACTCCCTGACCACGGGCGACTGGGCGGCGGTCGGCGACGGCGACGACGGCCGTCCCGAAGTGAAGGCCGTCCTGCCCCGCCGCACGGCCTTCCTCCGCTCCACCTCCTCCAAGCGTTCCGAGGGCCAGGTCCTGGCCGCGAACATCGACCACGCCGTCATCGCCGTCCCGCTGGCGGCCGACCCGGACCTGGGGAGGCTGGAACGCTTCGTGTCCCTGGCCTGGGCAAGCGGAGCCGCGCCCTTCGTGGCCCTCACGAAGGCCGACCTGGTGCCGGAAGCGGCCACGCTCTCCCACCTGGCCGAGGACTGCCGCGGTGTCGCCCCCGGCGTGCCCGTCCTGACCGTCAGCAGCAGGACCGGAGAAGGGATCGACGGACTTCGCGCCGCCGTGGCCGGAAGCGGCACCACCGTGCTGCTCGGCGTGTCCGGGGCCGGCAAGTCGACCCTGGCGAACGCTCTGCTCGGCGAGGACACGCAGACGGTGTACGCCGTCCGCGACCGCGACGGAAAGGGCCGCCACACCACGACCACCCGCGACCTGCTGCCCCTGCCCGGTGGCGGCGTCCTCATCGACACCCCCGGCCTGCGCGGAGTCGGCCTCTGGGACGCGGAACACGGTCTGGACCACGCGTTCTCCGAGATCGAGGAACTCGCCCGCACCTGCCGCTTCCAGGACTGCGCGCACCGGTCGGAGCCCGGCTGCGCCGTCACGGCCGCCGCCGAGGACGGCTCGCTCCCGGAGCGCCGCCTGGACAGCTACCGGAAGCTGCTCCGCGAGAACGCGTACCTGGCGGCCCGCACCGACGTCCGACTGCGCAACGAGCAGAAGCAGCAGGCCAAGCAGCGCCGGGCCCACGGGCGCCGCGCGGCCGAGCACAAGCGCCGAGGACACCGGCCGTAGGGGCGGGGTTCCGCCGGCGGACCGGCGGGGGAGGGCCTGCCGGTTCGGGCTGGGTTCTTCGGCCAGTGCTGTGCCGGGCGCCGCGAGCCGGTGAGCCTTTCCGGTCGCAGCGCTAAGGTTCTCCCCCATGGCTGCAGACCGTGGCGGACCCTTCGGGCCGAGGGAATTCCAACTCGTACTGCTGCGCCGCATGGCGGACTTCCAGCCCGTCCGGGTCGAGGCAGCGCTGCGGGAGATGGACGCCTCGCGCGCGCAGATGCGGGAGGCCAACCGTCGCTGGCAGGCCATGGTCCGTGCGCCGCGCGGACGCGGTGCCGCCGCGCGGTACCGGTCCGTGCTGGGGACTCCGGAGTCGGATGCCGAGCGCCGCGTGGGCGACCTCGTCTGCCGTGCCGTGGCGTGGCCCGTCCCGCTCTGGCCGGAACTGCGCTTCGAGATCCTCACCGCAGGTCCCGGCACGGCACAGGTGTGGAACGCGTGGCTCGTCCGGGCCCCCGGGACACCGGCCCCCGCGCTGCGTACCGTGCAGGACCTGGAGCCCTGGTCCTGCACGGTCGACGAAGCGGCCCGCGCCTTCGCCCCCGCCCGGCCGCTCGAAGGGTCCGCGCCCACCCGGTGGGGACTGGCGTTCACCGCCCCCGACAACTCGGGGCGGCCGCACCACGTCACCGCCGAGTTCACCTGGGGCCTGCTGCAGCGGTTGCCGAGGACCACTCCCGCGGACGGGGCGGTCGGCGTACGCTGAACCCCATGAGCCGACGACATTGACCCGCACCCGCCTCGCCGGCCGGGAAGCGGCTGGTCCGCACGCTGTACGCCTCGGCTTTTCTCGAGGACTGCATCCTCCTGTACCCGGTCTACGCGCTGCTGTTCGCGCGGACGGGACTCACCGGCGCCGAGATCGCCTCGCTCTTCGTCCTGTGGTCGCTGACCGGATTCCTCCTGGAGATCCCCTCCGGCGTCTGGGCCGACCGCTTCTCCCGGCGCCGGCTGCTCGTGCTCGGACCGGTCCTGTCCGGCACCGGTTTCGCCCTCTGGACGGTGCTGCCGTCCTACGGCTCCTTCGCCGCCGGGTTCGTCCTGTGGGGGGCGGGGAGCGCACTGCGCTCGGGCACGCTGGAGGCCCTGGTGCACGAGGAACTGGCGTTCCTCGGCACGGCGGACCGCTACGCCCGCCACATGGGGCGGGCACGGGCCTGCGGGGCAGCCGGGGAGCTCGTGGCGACCGCCGCGGCAGCACCGGTCCTCGCCGTGGGCGGCTACACGGCCGTCGGCGCCGCCGGCGTGCTCGCCTGCGCGGCGGGCGCGGCCGTGGCGCACACCTTCCCCGAGCACCGGACGTCCGCCGCGGCGCCGAAGGCGGAGCACACGGCCGCCGAACCGTTCGGGCGGCTGCTACGGCGCGGCCTCGCCGAGGCGCGCCGTGTCCCCGCCGTGCGGCGTGCCGTCCTCCTGACAGCCGTGCTCACCGGGGCACTGGCCTACGACGAGTTCCTCCCGCTGTTCGCAGCCTCCACGGGTATCGCCGTCACGACCGTGCCGCTGCTGATCCTGCTCGTCACCGCGGCCGCGGCCGTCGGCGAGTGGAACGCCGGCCGCGGACGGCGCCTGCTCCGACCGGCGCTGCTGGTCTCCGCCGTCCTCCTGGTGCTCGCGGGACTGAACGGCCGGCCCGCGGCGTTCGGCCTCGTCGCGGTCGCCTACGGCATCGCCCGCTGGGCGGCCACGACCGCGGAGGCGCGTCTGCAGAGCCGCCTGTCCGACGGGACCCGGGCCACCGTCGGTTCGATCGCCGGTGTCGGCTCCGAGGTGGTCGCCGTGCTGGTCTTCGCCCTGCACGGACTGGGGTCGGCGTGGTCCCCGCCCGGGCTGCTGCTCGCCTGCGCCGCCCTGCCGTACGGGTGCGCCGCCTGCCTCCTGCTGCGCCGCCGGCCCTCCGACGGTCATGTCCGATGACCGCCGGTACCGCCCCCCTCCGGAGCGCACACTGGACGACGTGACCACGGAAGACAGCAGGTACGAGGCGGTACGCAGCAGGGACGCGCGGTTCGACGGCGTGTTCTTCCTCGGCGTCACGAGTACCGGGATCTACTGCCGTCCGAGCTGCCCGGCCGTGACGCCCAGGCGGGAGAACGTGCGCTTCCACCCCACCGCGGCCTCCGCCCAGCAGGCAGGCTTCCGGGCGTGCCGCCGCTGCCGGCCGGACGCCGTGCCGGGATCGCCGGAATGGGACACCCGTGCCGACGCCGTGGGCCGCGCGATGCGGATGATCGCGGACGGGGTGGTCGACCGGGAGGGCGTCGCGGGACTCGCGGCCCGCCTCGGCTACAGCGCCCGCCAGGTCCAGCGCCAGCTCACCGCCGAACTCGGTGCCGGCCCGGTCGCTCTGGCCCGTGCCCAGCGTGCCCACACCGCGCGGGTGCTGCTGCAGACCACACGCCTGCCCGTCACCGACATCGCCTTCGCCGCGGGCTTCAGCAGCGTGCGGCAGTTCAACGACACGATCCGCGCCTTGCACGGCACGACCCCCAGCGGGCTGCGGGCCGCCCGCGGCGGGGGCCCGGGGGCGGTCGTCGCCTCCTCCTCAGAGGCCGAGGGCGCCTCGGGGATTCCGTTGCGCCTGGCCTTCCGGGGTCCGTTCGCGGCCCGAGAGGCCCTGGACTTCCTCGCGCGCCGCGCCGTCCCCGGCGTCGAGGAGGTCCTCGGCACCGCACCGCGGCGCACCTACCGGCGGACCCTCGCGCTCGTCCACGGCGCCGGCGTGCTGGAGGCCGACGAGCGCACCGGCGCCACCGCGTCGGGCAGCCACACCTGGCTCGACGTCAGGCTGAAGCTCACCGACCTCCGCGACCTCACCACCGCCGTGCAGCGCGTGCGGCGGTTGTTCGATCTGGATGCCGACCCGGACGCCGTCGCCGCGCGGTTCGACGGCGATCCGGTACTCGGCCCGGCGACCCGTGCCGTACCCGGCCTCCGCTCGCCCGGTGCCGCGGACGGCCACGAGGCGGCCGTCCGCGCCGTCCTCGGGCAGCAGGTCTCGGTGGCGGCGGCACGCACCCTCGCCGGGCGGCTGGTGCGGGCGTACGGCAAACCGCTGCCCGCCCCGGACGGCGGACTGACCCACCTCTTCCCCGAGGCGGGGGCGCTCGCTTCCGCCCCGCTCACCGAACTCGGCATGCCCGGCAGCCGCAAGCACACCCTGCGCGCCCTCGACACCGCCGTGGCCGACGGGACGATCGACCTCGGTCCCGGAGCGGACCGCGACGGGACCGGACAGCGTCTCCGCGCACTGCCCGGCATCGGCCCGTGGACCGTCGCCTACGTACGGATGCGGGCCCTGGGCGATCCCGACGTCTTCCTGCCGGGTGATGCGGGAGTGCGCCACGGCCTCGCCGCGCTGGGCGCCTCCCCCCGGGACGCCGAACGCTGGCGGCCGTGGCGCAGCTACGCCGTCCACCACCTCTGGAACGCCGCATCCGCCAAGGAGAACGCCTGATGCTGTACACCACCCACCCTTCTCCGCTCGGGGAGTTGCTGCTGGCCGGACCGGAGCGCGAGGTGCTCGCCCTGGTCTCCGTGCCGGGACAGAAGGGCGCTCCGACCGTCGGCCCCGGATGGCGGCGCGACGACGAGGCGCACCGGGGCGCCCGGGAGCAGTTCGACGCCTACTTCGCGGGGGAGCTGCGGGAGTTCGACCTCCGGCACGTCACCCGGGGCACGGCCTTCCGGGAACGCGTGTGGGCTGCGCTGGACCGCATTCCCTACGGGACGACCGCGACCTACGGACAGGTGGCCCGGATGGCGGGCGTCGACCCCCGAGCCGCCAGAGCGGTGGGTGGGGCCGTGGGGGCCAACCCGCTGACCGTCGTGCATCCCTGCCACCGTGTCGTCGGGGCCGACGGTTCCCTGACCGGGTTCGCCGGCGGCCTCGCCCGCAAGAGGACGCTTCTCGCCCTCGAAGGCGTGTCGTTGCCGTGAGCCTCTCGGGCAGCGCGTGCGGCACGTCCCTGCCGGGTGCGTACGTGGCGGTGGCCGGCGTGCGGTCGTACGAACTGCCCGGCGGCGGCCTCCGGACGGGTGGTCCTGTCCCGCGGAGGCTTCCCCCGGGGCGGAGGGGGACGACAATGGGCGGATGAGCGAGCAGGGGGAACGGCACGTGCCCGGGACGGGTGCGCAGCAGGACTGGTGGGCGCGGTTGTACGAGCCGGGTGCGCCGGACACCGGCGGCTCCGCCGACGGCGACACGCTCGACGACCGGTTCGCCTCCGCCCGGGTGCTGGGAGTCCCGCCCGCCGTCGGGGACGACGCCCACGGTCCCGGCGCGGAGAGCGGGAGCGGAGAGACGTTCCGGGGCGCGGGCGATCCGGCCACGGAAGCGGTCGCCTCCCCCGCCCCCGCCGGCGGTGCGCCGGACCGGCCCGAGTGGCTCGACCGGCTGTTCGGCACCGGCGATCCCGACGACGCCGAGCCGCCCGCGACGGGGCGGGTCGGGGCGGGAGAGGCTCTCCGCGAGCCGGTACGCCCCACTCCCGGGATCGCACCCGGGCGTGAGCGCCCGTCATCGGCCACCGGTGCCGGGGAGGAGGCGGGCCGGGTCCGGTCACGGCGGAGCGGCCTGCGTGGCGCGTTCGGTGCGAGGAGGCCCCACGACGGGCCCGCCCCGGATCCGGGGCGGGCCCGTCGTGGGGCGCTGCCGGAGCCCGGCCCGTCCGCGGACGTGGCGCCGGAAGCCGTCGCGGACCTCGTTCCCGACACCGTGCTCGACGGCGCCCGCCACGGGCACCTGGTGGTGCGGGCGGTGTCCGCGCGCGGCGGGTCCTCCCGGCTGCGGGGCGATCCGCGCGCCGAGACCGTGCTCACGGCACGGTTCGGGAGCGCCGACTCCGGCCTGCTCTTCGCCGCGGTCGCGGCCGCCGCGGGCGACGCCCCCGCCGGCCGTCGGGCCGCCCGCGATCTGTGCCGGTCGCTCGGAGAGGCCGTGGGGCGCAGTCGGGCCCGGCTCGCCGAGGACATCGCCGACGCCCGCGATGCCGCGCTGAGCGGCGGCCTGAAACGGCTCACCGACCGCTGCTACGGGCGGCTGCGGGCCCAGGCGGCGGCACTCGGCCATGCCCCGGACGCCTACCACGCCGACCTGTGCGCACTGCTCGTGCCGACCGACCCGGGATGCCGTAACCGGGTGGCTTTCGGAGCCGGCGCGGGCGCCCTGTTCCTTCTCCGCGACGGCGCCTGGACGGATCTCGCTCCGCCGGTGGAGGAGCTCCCCGCGGAACCGGCGGAGTCCACCGCGCTCCTGCCCCCGCCGCGCGGACTCGACGCCACCCAGGGCGGTGAGCCCGGCCCCCCGGCCCACCCGGCCTTCCGCTTCCGCACCCTCACCGCGGCCCCCGGAGATCTGCTGCTGCTCTGCGGCGAGGGCCTCGCGGAGCCGCTGCGCGGTCCGACCGGATGCGCCGACGACCTGGCGGCCGCCTGGTCGGAACAGTGCGGACCGCCCGACCCCGCGCACTTCCTGACGGATGTGCAGTACCCGGAGCCCGGGCAGGGAGTGGACCGTACGGCGGTCGCGATCTGGGACACCGACCCGCGCTGACGGGTGCGGGGCGCGACCGGCCGTCGGGGCGCAGTCGGCGCGGAACGGGCGTGGAGCGGTCGCCCGCTCCGGAGCGGATCAGCCGAACTGCTTCTCGATCTGGCGCAGCTTCTCCTCCAGGCTGTCCAACCGCGGGCTGGCCTGGCTGCTCAGCGACTCGTCGGAACTTCCGGACTCCGCTTCCGCTTCCGTGTGGTCGCCCGGGGCCCGGTCGTCCGCGGGGCTGCGCGGGCCCGGCGGCCGCGGTTCAGCTCCGGCCACCCCGGCCGCCTCCTCCTCCACCTCGACGTCCAGGGCCGCAGGCTGCAGGGCCGGACGGTTCCGTGCCGCCGCGTCACCGGACGGGGCGGACGACGTCGGGGCGCCGATCTCCACCTCCAGCGGCGAGGCGTTCCCGCTGCTCCGCCCCCACAGCCGGTGCTGGCGGTTGAGCGCCTTCAGCCGCGCCCGCTCCAGCTTGTCCTGCTCCTTGCGCCGCCTGCGGTCCTCCTCGCGGCGGCGCTGTTCGTCGCGGACCTCGTCCACCGCCTCGTCCAGCGAGCGGACTCCTTCCAACAGCATCAGCGACCAGGCGCGGAAGGTCTCGCGCGGGGCACGCAGCCACCGCACCACACGGATCTGCGGAAGCGGCCTGGGTACCAGTCCCTGCTCCCTGAGCGCTGCCCTCCGGGTCTGCTTCAGCGCGCGGTCGAACAGGATGGCGGCGGAGAGCGACATTCCGGCGAAGAACTGCGGAGCGCCGGCGTGTTCGTCGCCGCGCGGCGCGTGGACCCAGTTGAACCAGGCCGCGGCAGCGGCGAAGGTCCAGACCAGCAGGCGCGACCCCAGGGAGGCGTCACCGTGGCTGGCCTCCCGGACCGCGATCATCGCGGAGAACATCGCGGCGCCGTCGAGTCCGAACGGCACCAGGTACTCCCAGCCGCCGGAGAGGTTCAGATTCTGCCGTCCGAACCCGACGAGCCCGTGGAACGACAGCGCGGCAGCGACCGCCGCGCAGCAGAACAGCAGCAAATAGGACGCCATGGCGTACACGGTCTCCTTGCGCCGCCGCCGCTGCTCCATCCGCTCCCAGGAGTCCGCGGGTGCGCCGTCCTCCCGTTTCCGCCGTCCACGCGCCAGGAGGAAGACCGCCACGAGGCCGGCGACGAGCAGCACCGTGCACACCAGCACCCAGTTCGGCGTCAAGTCGGTCAGTGTCATCGGGCGCCCCTCGTGTCCTTCGCCGTGCCTCTTCGGTGGTGCGGGCATCCTGGACCAGCCGGGGAGCGCCGCAGGCGGTTTCGGGGCAAGAGCACGCCAAAGGGCGGCGGGGACCGTCGTCGGGGCGACCGGGAAAGGAACGCTTCAGCGAGTGCCGGTCAGACGTGCGACGCGTTCAGGGTCGCCCGTCCGCGGGCAGGTGACGCAGGTGTCCTGGGGGCGGAGCGTGTAGTAGAGGCAGCACGACGCCCGGTCCCGTGTCGTGAGCGGCCGGCCGGCGGGGCCGGTCAGCGTCCGGAACGCGGCACCGCCCGGGAACGGATCCGTGGCACCCGGCAGCAGCAGTTCCGCCTCCTTTCTGGCCCGCTCCTCCTCGCCGAGCAGGTGGCCGAGGTACCAGAGCCCCTCGGTGATCTCGTCCGTGACCAGGCCCCACAGGGCCCGGGTGCCGCGGCGCATCCGGGGCCGGAACCCCTCCAGAACGGGGGCGAGGTGGTCGGCGACGGCGCTGCGCACCTCCGCCGCCAGGGCGGCCTCGTCGGCCACCGCCCGTGCCCGGGGCAGGGTGGCGGCCGGGTCCCCCGGCAGGCAGGCGAAGCCCTCGGCCCGCACGGCGAGGCGGCCGCGCTCGCGGTGCAGGGCCACGCCGTCGAGGGGGAGGCGCGGTACCCGGCGGTGCAGGAACCAGGGGAGGGTCACCAGCAGGCAGACGGGCCAGGCGTACCGGTGGAACGCGAAGGTGGCGATCACGTCCGGACGGCCCGGACGGGCGTGCTCCCCGAGTACCTGTTCCGCCTCGGGGCGCAGGTAGGCGTCGAGGGCCGCGGTCGAGCCCGCGAGGTCCGCCGCCGTGACCCAGCCGCCGCCCCGCGGGAGTTCGAGGTGCTCGCTGATCCGGACGGCCGGGAACACCTCGGCGAAGCGCGTGTAGGCCGGCGTCAGCGGGGTGGCGCTCGGAGCGGGTGCTCCGGCCGAGGCCGCGGGCGGGCTGGAGACGGGTGCGGGCACGGGCATCCGGGGACCTTCCGAGCCGATGATTGATTACAGGTAAGCCTTACCTTACCCGAAGCCCGGGATGTGCTCATCCGGCGTCGCCGCCTATCGTGCTGCTCGACACGAGGAGGCACAGATGCAGCAGGTCCGCACGGGGGCCGCAGCCGAGACGCTCCGCCTGCCGCGTCCCGGCACGGGTGGGACCCCCTCCTCGGGCGTTCCACCACACGGGGGCCCGCAGCGCCACTCGGTGCGTGCGCAGGTTCTGGCGGACCTCCGCCGTGCGCTGCTCTCCGGCGACCTGGCGCCCGGCCGGGTCTACTCGGCCCCCGCGCTGGCCGAGCGCCACGGCGTCTCGGCCACCCCGGTCAGGGAGGCGATGCAGCAGCTCGCGAGCGAAGGACTCGTCGAGACCGTTCCCAACCGCGGATTCCGCGTCGTCGAGCACAGCGCCCGTGACGCGGAGGAACTCGCCGAGGTGCGCCTGCTGCTCGAACTCCCCGTCGTGCTGCGGCTGTGCCGCACTCGGCCCCCGGCGACGTGGGAGGCGGTCCGGCCGCTCGCCGACCGCACCGTCGCCGCGGCCGAGGCCGGGGACCGGGTGGAGTACGCCGAGGCCGACCGTGCCTTCCACCGTGCCCTGCTGGAACCGTCGGGCAATTGTCGGCTGACCGATCTCGCGGAGGACGTGCAGCGTCGAGCCGCCGGTGCGCAGCCCGCTGCGGGGAGCCGTCGGACGGCAGGGCTGGTCCCGGCGGCGGCCGAGCACGTGGCGCTGCTGGACGCGCTGTGCGCACGGGACGCGGTGACCGCGGAGCGTGTGCTGCGCGACCACCTCGTTCCCGGAGGCCGTCCGGGGGCCGGAAGCCGATGACGCACGGCGGCCCCGGCCGGAGGGCCGGGGCCGCCGCTGTGCGAGGTGGAGGTCACCGCCGTGTCGGGCGTTCGCGGACGCCGTCGCTGCGGTGGGGTGTCCTGCCTGCCTGTCAGTAGACCTGCAGGCCGTAGGTGTTGGTGACCTCGGTGACCGGCTGGAAGAAGGTGGTGCCGCCGGAGGAGCAGTTGCCGCTGCCGCCGGAGGTCATGCCGATGGCGGTGTTGCCGGCGAACATGGAGCCACCGCTGTCGCCGGGCTCGGCGCAGACGTTGGTCTGGATCATGCCGTAGACGACGTCGCCGCCGCCGTAGTTGACGGTGGCGTTGAGGCCGGTGACGTAGCCGCTGTGCAGCCCGGTGGTGCTGCCGCTGCGCTGGACGTACTGGCCGACGTAGGCGTTGCCGACACCGGTGATGTCACGCGTGGAGCCGTTGTAGAGGTTCACGACGCCCGGGGTCGAGCTGTAGTCGTTGCGGATGACGCCGTAGTCGTCGCCCGGGAAGCTCGACGCGGCGGTCGGGCCGATGTTCTGCCAGTCGGGGTAACCCTCGGTGCAGTGGCCGGCGGTGATGATGTAGTAGGTGCCGTTCAGGTAGGCGTTGAAGCCCGCCGAGCAGCGCCAGGAGCTCGTGTACATGGCGTCGCCGCCCTGGACGAGCTTGCTGAACTCGCCGGAGGTGCGCTCGATCGTCACCGCATCGCCGAAGCGCTTGGTGACCTTGTGGAGCTTGGCCATCTCCTTGGCGTCCACGGTGCTGTCCGCCTGCACGGACAGGGTGTTGGACGTCGGGTCGACGGACCAGGCCGTGCCCTTGATGTTCGCCTTGTTCTCGAGCGCCTTGGCCGCCTGGCCGAACTCCGCCTGGCTGTGCTCGACGAGCTTCGGCACGGCGCCGGACTTGCGGACGGTGCTCGCGTCGGCCTGGTCGGTGATGGTGACGACCATCTTGCCGGAGTCGCCCATGTAGGCGCCGCCGGTCCGGGCGTCGCCGAGCTTCTTCGCCAGGCCGGACGCGTCCTGGGCGGCGGCCATCCTGGCCTCGGAGGTGGTCGGCGCGTCCGCCGGAGCGGCGGAGGCGCCGGGGGCCGTCAGGGCGGCGGCGGCGACAAGACCGGTCGCCGCGACCGCGATGCTCTTGCTGCGGGACTTGACACGTGCGGAGGCAGAGTTGCTGACCTTCACGCGTTCCTCCATGTGTGGGGTGTCTGTGAGGTTGACCGGATGCATCCGGCGTGGAACGCGTCCCCGGTTCCCGGCCCGGTGGGGGGTGGGAGGTCAGGCGGAGATCCCCGGCGACGTGGTGAGTATCGGCAGCGTCCGAGGTCGCTCACAAGGGACATGGACAAGTCAAAAATTCACCGGGGCATGTGAACACGCCGTCACCGAACTCCGGTTTGCGGAACCCGCGTTCCGGATATCACGCGGAGTCGCCCAGCCGTCCCGCCAGCCATGTCGGAACCCCTCCGAGCAGGCGGAACAGGCGTCCCGCCTCCGCGCGCAGCCGGGACGCCTCCTGCTCCGGTTCGGCGTCCGAGAGGGCCACCAGGGCGGGGGCCATGCCCACGAGGAAGCCGGTTTTCTCCCGCAGCAGCAGCGATTCGGTGAACCCCTTGCGGGCCTCCGCGAGTTCGCCGTCGCGCAGGGCCAGTCCCGCGAGGTGGCGCCAGGTGAACGAGTGCAGCAGGGGGTTCCCGTGTGCCGAGGCGCCGGCGTGCGCCCGCTCGTAGGCCGCCCGAGCGGCCTGCGTGTCGTCGCCCAGGTGCTCGGCGACCAGTCCGCGTCGATAGTCCAGCAGGGCGCGGGCCGGGGATGTGGGTGCGAGGAGGGCCGCCGACCTGCCCAGCGCCGCACGGGCCTCGTCCGCCCGGTCCCGTACGCCCAGGACCGTCGCGACATAGGCGAGATGGCCCCGTTCGCTCGCGGCCGAGCCGCGGGCGTCGTCGTCGCGTGCCGCGGCCTCCGCCAACCGGAGCGCGTCCTCGGCCGCCTCCCAGCCGCGGGAGGTGAACATGCACCGTTCGACCAGCAGCGCCGCACGCTGGAGTGCTGGCTGCCAGGCGCTTGCGGCGTGGGGTTCGAGGAGCGCCGCCGCGTCGTCCCAGCAGCCCCGCGACCTGAGGCGCCACACCGCCCGTTCGGAAGGGGAGTCCCCGCCGTACGCGGCCGTCGAGGCCCACACGTCGTTCTGCCGTCGTGCCCCACGTGCCATGGCGGCGTCCGCCACTGTGGCCTCCTCGCGGATAGGTCTGGCGCGTCGTCGAGCCGGGTGTGACCGCATCTCAGCACGAAGTGGTCGTCGAGCCAAGGGGAAAGTGTGAAGCGGTTCACAAAGTTTTGCCCGGTGCTGCGGTGCCCGGTGTGCCCGTAGTTCGGAGCAGACGAGCGGAGATCGTTCGCGGTTTCACCGACCTGTGCGTGCCCTACGTGATTTTCGTTCTAGCATCTGTCACGGTTTAGGACGATTTGACAGAAAGGTGAGCTTCGTGCTTCGAGTCGCCCTCGTGCCCGGCCCGTTCGGCGAACCCTCCGCAGCCGCGCCCCCCGGCAGCCGGACCCCGCGTAGCCCCCGCGCTGCCGCGGGCCGCTGAGCCTCACCACCAACGGCATCCGAGACCGCATCGTCCCGACCGCGGGGGAGAGGTACGCGTGCAGCAACAGCAGCCGCAGTCCGGCCCGCCGACCGTCCTGCATGTGGCGCAGCCCGTCGACGGCGGAGTCGCACGGGTCGTCACCGACCTGGTGCGGGCGCAGACGCGCTCCGGCCTCCGCACCCTGGTGGCCTGCCCGCCCGGAGCGGGCCTGTCCGCCGCCGCTGTCCGGGAGGGCGCCACGGTGCTGCCGTGGACGGCGGGACGCGAACCCGGAACCCGCCTGCCCCGTGAGACGGCCGAGATCGCCCGCATCGTCGCCCGCACCTCGCCCGACGTGGTGCACGCCCACAGCGCCAAGGCCGGCCTCGCGGTGCGCCTGGCGCTCCGCGGCCGGCTCCCGACCGTCTACCAGCCGCACGCCTGGTCGTTCGAGGCCGCGACCGGCCCGACCGCCGTGCTGGCGAAGGCCTGGGAACGGCACGCGGCCCGCTGGGCGGCGCGGGTGCTCTGCGTCAGCGAGGACGAGCGACGGCGCGGGCAGCGCGCCGGTGTACGGGCCCGCTGGGCCGTCGTCCGCAACGGCGTCGACACCGCCCGCTTCGCGCCCCCCGGCCCGGACGCCGTCCTCCGGGCCAGGGAGCAGCTGCTCGACCGCTCCGCCCCGGACGGTCCCGTCGTGGTCTGCGTCGGCCGGCTCTGCCGGCAGAAGGGACAGGACGTGCTGCTGCGTGCCTGGTCCGCCGTCGGGGACCGGATTCCGGGCGCCCGCCTGGTGCTGGTCGGCGACGGCCCGGCGGGGGAGGACCTGCGGGCCGCCGCCGACCGCCGGGTGCTGTTCGCCGGAGCCGTGACGGACCCGGCGCCGTGGTACGCGGTGGCCGACGTGGTCGTCCTGCCGTCCCGTTGGGAGGGCATGGCCCTCGCTCCGCTCGAAGCGATGGCCTGCGGACGCCCCGTCGTGCTGACCGACGTGGGCGGTGCGCGGGAGAGCCTGCCGCCCGGCCACCACGCCGACTGCGTCGTGCCGGAGGAGGACCCGGAGGCACTCGCCCGCGCCGTCGTCCGGCTGCTGACCGACCGTGAGCTGTCCGAAGCACTCGGACAGCAGGCCCGCGACCATGTCCGCGCCACCGCCGACGTCTCGGTGACGGCCGCGGCCGTGCGAGACCTGTACCGGGAGCTGACCGCCTCGCCGCACCGCGGCGCCGACCGCGAGGAACTGATCCGCCGATGACCATGGAGAGCACCGGGGCGGTCGGGACGGGCACGTCCGTGCCGCGCGCCGTGCCCGCCGAGGCCTCCGCCCCGACCGCCGACGCCGCCTCGCCGCCGGCCGACGGCACGGAGGCGGCGAGCAGGGAGACACTCAGACCCACCGCCGTCCCCGCGCCCCGGGCCGTCGTCCGGGGCAGGACCGGGCCTCCCCCGGGGCGGAGGCAGGCCGCGGCCCTGGTGGCCGCCGACCTGTGCGCGGCGGGACTCGCCGCGCTCCTCGCCGGTGGATCCGCCGCCGCGGTGCTCCACCTGGCGCCGATGCTGCTCACCCTGCTGGCCCTGCACCAGCAGGGCGGCCTCTACCGCTGCGGTCCGGCCTGCGCCGCGCTCGAGGAACTCCCGCGGGTGCTGTGGCGGGCCGTGCTCGCCTGGTGCGCGGCGACGACCGCGGTAGCAGTGGCGCGCCCGGATCTGACGCTCGGGTGGCCGCAGTTGCCGGCGCTGACGGCGCTGCACGTGCTGCTCGCCGTCGCCCTGCGCGGCAGTGTGCACGTCCTCCACCGTTCGCACCGCAGGCGCCGTCCCCGCTCCACGCTCGTACTCGGCGGCAGGGAGACCGCCCGGCGGATCGCGGCCGTTCTCCACGAGCATCCGGAGTACGGGATGTGGCCGGTGGGACTGATCACCCCGCCGGGCGAACTCCACGAGTCCGCACGTCCCGCCGGCGAGGGGCCGGCGAACGCCGACCGGGCGCGGACCGGTCTCCCGCTGCCGGAGCTCTCCGCAGTCGAGGACGTCACCCGCGCCGTCATCCAGAACGCCGTGACCGAAGCAGTCGTCACCCGGCCCGTGCAGGCGGACAAGCAGACCGAGGCGCTCGTACAGCACTTCCGCATCCTGGGATGCACGGTGTGGGTGGTCGACGGGGAGGCGGCCCCCGGCCGCACGACCTGGCAGACGACCGAAGCGGGCCACGTCTGGGGCTTTCCGTGCCTGCGGCTCGACCCGCCGCCGGCCCGCACCGGCGCCCGCCTCGTCAAACGGGCCGGGGACAGCGTCGCCGCGCTGCTCGCACTCCTGGCGGCGGCCCCCCTGCTGGCGCTCTGCGCGCTCGCCGTCCGTGTCTGCGACGGCCCGGGCGTCCTCTTCCGGCAGGAACGCATCGGCGTGCACGGGCAGCCGTTCGTCATGCTGAAGTTCCGCACGCTGCGCCCCACCGACGCGCACGAGTCGGCCACGCGCTGGAACGTCGCGGGCGACCGTCGGATGAGCAGGATCGGGCACTTCCTGCGCCGGACGTCCCTGGACGAACTGCCCCAGCTGTGGAACGTGCTCCGGGGAGACATGAGCCTGGTCGGTCCGAGACCCGAACGGCCCTACTTCGTGCAGCAGTTCAGCGCGGCCTACCCCGGATACGCGGCACGGGACCGCATGCCCGCCGGGATCACCGGACTCGCCCAGGTCCACGGCCTGCGCGGCGACACCTCGATCGAGGACCGCGCGCGGTTCGACAACCACTACATCGAGACCTGGTCCCTCTGGGAGGACGTCCGGATCCTGCTGCGCACCGCGGGTTCCGTGTTCCGGCTGGGAGGCAGCTGAGGTGCCGGAAGGCCAGGCCACGGCGACCGCCCTCCTCCCGGCCCAACCGGTCCGCGCGAGTCCGCCGGCGGCGCCGGCTCCGCCGGAGCCCACCGGACGGCGGCTGCGGCGCGCGCTCCGCTCGCCCGCACTGCCCGTCGCGGCAACGGCTTTGCTGCTGTGCCTCCCCGGTGGCGCCGGGGACACTGCGGAGGGGACCCACGTGACCCCCGCCGACGTGGCCTCGGCGCTGCTGGTGCTGTGGTGCGCCGTCGTGCTGCTGCGCGGCCGGCGTCGCCCGCTCGCCCTCCGGGCGGTCGTCGTGATCGCCGCACCCGCGGTGGCGTTCGCCCTGGCGACGGCGACCGCACCGGATCCGGCGGGCGCCCTGCTCGGTCTGGTCCGCCACCTGCAGATCTTCGTCCTGGTACCGGCGGCCGTGCTGCTGCTGCTCCGCACCCGCCGCGACCTGCGCCGGGCCGCGGCCGCGGTCGTCACGGTGGCCGTGGTGCAGGGAGCCGTCGGCGTGTACCAGTACGTCACCGCGACCGGCGCCTCCTACCGCGGCAGCACGGTGCGGGCCGTCGGCACCTTCGGGCCGACGGACGTGATGGGCATGGCCACCGTCGTCTCCTACGGGCTCGTCCTGCTCCTCGCCGTCGCCCTCGCTCCGCCCCCGTCCGCCCCCCGGCGGCTGCGGCCGGTGGCCCTGGGAACCGCCGCAGCGCTCGTGGTGCCGCTGGCGGTCTCCTTCAGCCGGGGTTCGTGGATCGCCACGGCCTGCGCGGCCCTCGTCATGCTGCTGTTCACCGGGATGCGCAGGGCGGTGCGCTCGCTCGTCCTCCTCTGCGCCGCGGCGGTGGTGCTGGTCGGCGGAGCCGGAGTGGGCACGGACATGATCGGCGAACGGCTGACGAGCATCACCGAAGTCACCAGCGCCCCCGACCAGTCCGTCACCGACCGGTACGCGATGTGGGCCGCCGCCACCGCGATGTGGCGGGACAATCCCGTGACGGGCGTGGGCCTGAAGGGGTTCCCCGACCACCGCGACTCCTACGCCTCGCTCGCACTGTCCGCCGGGAGCGACACCGCCGGAGCGGGCGTCGCCTTCCACGTCGAGCCGCTGCTCTCCCCGCACAACATGTACCTGCTGGTCCTCAGCGAACAGGGGCTGGCCGGGTTCGTCCTCGTCATCGGCGGCTGGCTCGCCCTGCTCACCTGCGGAGTCCGCCGCCTGCGGGGTCTGCTGGGACGAACGCGTCGGACCCGGCGGACGGGAGGGTCCGCACCCGACGGCGCGGACTGCGGCCTGGCCGCGGTGGGCCTGCTGGTCTGGCAACTCGTCGACTTCCTCTACGCCGACATCGGAGGACCCTCCACCGTCCTGACCGCACTGCTCTTCGGTCTCGCCGCCTGGTGGGCGTTCGCTCCCGGCGCCGTACGGGAGGAGGCCCCCGCGTGACACCGCCCGCGAGCACCCCCGCCGTACCCGAGGAGCACGCCGTACCCGAGGAGCGCGCCGCCGTCACCGCCCCCGGACGCGGCCGCGACCAGAGCCGGTTCATCGCCCGCGCGGCCGCGGCGACCGCGGTGCTGACCGTGCTCGGCGCCCTGATGGGCCTGGTCCGCGACCAGGCCGTCGCGCACCTGTACGGGGCGGGTGCCGCGACCGACGCGTTCCTGGTCTCCTGGACAGTCCCCGAAGTCGCGGCGACTCTCCTCATCGAGGACGCCATGGCGCTGGTGCTGATCCCCGCGTTCAGCCTCGCCCTCTCCCGCCGGGCCGCGCGCGACGCGGCCCGGGGAGCCGGCGCCGCCCCGGGAGAGAGCCCCCCGGAGGAGGGAGGGCGCGACCCGGTCCGCGCACTGCTCGCCCACACACTTCCGCGCCTCCTCGCGGGCCTCGCCTGCGCCTCCGGCCTGCTCATGCTCGGAGCACCCCGGCTCGTGCACCTGCTGGCACCGGGACTCGCCGATCCCCGACTGGCCGTGGAGTGCACCCGTCTCACCGCCGTCACCGTGTTCACCTTCGGCGTCGCCGGGTTCCTCAGCGCGGGTCTGCGGGCCCACCGGCGCTTCGTGCCGCCCGCCGGGATCTACCTCGCCTACAACATCGGCATCACCGTGACGGTGCTGGTCTTCCACGAACTGTGGGGAGTCCGCGCGGCCGCCGCCGGGGTGGCTGCCGGGGGCTGCCTGATGGTGCTCGTCCAGTTGCCCTTCTTCCTGCGACGGCTGCCTCGGGTGACGCGGCAGGACCGGCGCAGCCCCCGGCGCACCACCGGTGCCCGGCGCGTGCAGCGGCGGGCCGTCCTGGCAGGCGGCGGAGTGCTGCTGCCCATCGCGGTGTTCACGCTCAGCCGCCAGTCGCAGGTCCTCGTGGAGCGGTACCTGGCGTCCTCACTGCCGGCCGGCGCCATCTCCCATCTGAACTACGCCCAGAAGGTCGCCCAGATCCCCATGGTGCTGTCTCTGATGATCTGCACGGTGACCTTCCCGCTGGTCGCCCGCGCCTACGCCGACGGCGAGGCGGGCCAGGTGCGCCGCCGCGTGGAACGCGACCTGGCCGCCGCGGCCCTCGTCGTGCTGCTGGGTGCCGCGTACGTGTTCGCCTGCGCGCCGCAGATCATCGAACTCCTCTTCCAGCGCGGGGCGTTCACGTCCCAGGACACCGCCGTCACCGCCTCGGTGATGCGCGTCTACGCACTCGGCCTGCTCGGCCACAGCCTGGTCGGCGCACTCATCCGGCCCTACTTCTCCACCGGGCGCCCCACCTGGTACCCCGTGACGGCCATGGCCGCAGGCCTGGTCCTCACCGTGTGGGGCGGAGTGCTGCTGAGCGACCACTGGGGCACGCACGGCATCGCGGCGGCCAACGCGGCAGGCATCACCCTCACCGCCGCGCTGCTGCTCGCCGGCACCGCCCGTCCGTCGCGGCGCCACGCGGCTGCCGCCGTCGACCTGCGCCGCGTCGTCCCGGGGCTGATCCGCCTCGCGGCTGCTGCCGCGGCTGCCGCCGCACTCGGCGCCGCCGTGGTCCCGAGGTGCGGCGAGGCGCTGCCGGCCGCTGCCGTCGGCGCAGTCCTCGTACCGCTCGCGTTCCTCGCGGCCGGATACGCCGCCGGTGCCCCCGAAGTGCGTCAGCTGTTGTCCGTCGTCGAACGAAGGCTCCGTCATGACCGCTGAATCCACCCGGACCACCCAGCAGCCCGTCTCCCGGGAGACGCCGCGCCGGAAGGAGGCGCCGAGCCCGGCGACCCGCCGCGGCGGCGCACCACCGTGGCTGCTCATGTACCACTCCGTCGCCGAGCACACGGAGGACCCCTACCGGGTCACCGTCACCCCGCACCGTCTGCGGCGCCAACTGGACTGGCTGACCGCGCGCGGACTGCGCGGAGTGGGGGTCGCCGAACTGCTGCGCGAACGGGCCGCCGGCCGCGGCGCGAACCTGGTGGGACTCACCTTCGACGACGGATACCAGGACTTCCTCGACGAAGCCGTGCCGCTGCTGCACCGGCACGAGTGCACCGCCACCGTGTTCGTCCTCCCCGGCCGACTCGGCGGCACCAACGCCTGGGACCCGCTGGGGCCGCGCAAACGCCTGCTCACCGCCGAAGGGGTGCTGGCCGCCGCGGGCGCCGGAATGGAGATCGGATGCCACGGACTCCAGCACCGTGAACTCCCCGGACTGGACGACGCGGCGCTGCTGGAGGAGACGGCGCGCAGCAGAGAGCTACTGGCACGGATCACCGGAACCGCGCCCGCCGGGTTCTGCTACCCGTACGGCACTCTCGACCCCCGATCCGTCGAGGCGGTCCGCTCCGCGGGCTACGCGTACGGCTGCGCCATCGATCCGGGGCCGCTGACGGGCCAGCACGCTCTGCCGCGCGTCCACATCGGTGAGCAGGACAACGCAGTGCGGATGTACCTCAAGCGCCGCCTCCACCCCTGGCGGCGACGCCCCCTCCCGGAGGAGGCGGACGCGTCGTGAGGGAACCCTCCCGCGTGCTCCACGTCATCACCGGCCTCGGAGTCGGAGGTGCCGAGCAGCAACTGCGGCTGCTGCTGCGCAGCATGCCGGTCGCCGCCGACGTGGTGACCCTGACGCACCCGGGTGCCGTGGCGGACGGGATCCGGGCGGACGGCGTCCGGGTCCGGCACCTGGGGATGCGCGGCAACCGCGACCTCACGGCGCTGCCCCGTCTGGCCCGGCTGATCCGGGACGGAAACTACGACCTGGTCCACACCCACCTGTACCGGGCCTGCCTCTACGGACGTCTCGCCGCCCGCCTGGCGGGTGTGCGCAACGTCGTGGCCACCGAGCACTCCCTCGGGGACGCCGCCATCGAGGGCCGCCCGCTCACCGCGGGCACCCGCGGCCTCTACCTGGCCACCGAGCGGCTGGGGCGCGCGACGGTGGCCGTCTCCGCCACCGTCGCCGCACGGCTGCGGGCCTGGGGAGTGGCCGGGGACCGCATCCACGTCGTGCCCAACGGCATCGACGCCGCCCGCTTCCGGTACGAACCGGCCGCCCGGGCCGCCGCCCGGGGCCACCTCGGTGTGCCGCCGGGAACGACCGTGGTCGGCGGAGTGGGGCGCCTGGTGCCCGGCAAACGCTTCGACCGGCTGCTCCGTGCCTGCGCCCCCCACCCCGACGTCCGGCTGCTGCTCGTCGGCGACGGTCCGGAGCGCGGGGCGCTGCACCGTCTCGCCCGCGAACTGGGCATGGCCGACAGGGTGCTGATGCCGGGTGAATGCCCGGGCGCGGCAGCACCGGCCACGCACGACGGGCGCGGCAGCACACCGGAACTGCCGGAGTTGCTCGCCGCGATGGACCTCTTCGTCTCTCCCTCGTCGGAGGAGGCGTTCGGGCTCTCCGTCCTGGAAGCGCTCGCCGCCGGACTGCCCGTCCTCCACGTCACCTGCCCCGCGATCGACGACGTGCCCGGGGCCGAGGCGCCGTCCGCCTACCGCGTCGGCGGGGGGACCGCACAGCTCGCGGCGGCCCTGCGGGTGCACCTCGCGGCCCGCCACGGCAGGCAGCCCGTCCCCGGGGCGGTGGCGCGCTACGACATCGCCCGCACCGCGGAGCAGCTGCTCGAGGTCTACGTCCGCACGATCTCCGGCAGCGGGCCGGACGCCCCGGTTCCCGCGCTGTCCGCCGCGCGGCGACCGGCGCCGCTGCGGCCCGCCCGGTCTCCGCTCGGGGGGCGGGACTCCGCCTCCACCCGCCGTGCGCGCGGCGCCGGCACGCATCGCAGAGCGGTGTGAGGGGCTCCGCGCCTTCGCACCCCGCCCGACACCCTACGGAGGATCCAGATGACCGAGACGCGTTCCGATGCGCGGACGGGGACGAAGCGGAAGCGCCGCTCCCGCAACCGGCCGCGGCGGCGCCCGCAGTCCCGCAATCCGTCCGCGCCGATGGATGTTTCCCAACCGGCCGAGGACACCGGATCCCCGGCCCCCGGGGCGAGCGACGGAGCGGACACGGCACCACCCGCTGAGGGCGGCCGACGCACGGCGGCCGCCGAGTCCCCCGTACCGGCCCGGGACACGGCTCCGGAGGACGGCACTCCGGCTTCCGACGCCGGGTCGGAGGCACCCTGCGACCCCGGGCGGGACCGGAACGCTGCGGAGGCCCCGGCAGACCCGCCCGCGGCGGCCCGGGAAGCCCGGTTCCGCCGCGGGCTCCGGCGGGCGGGCCCGCTCCTGACGTCGCGTGTGCGGCTGCCCCGCCGCAGGAGCAGCCGCCGCACCCCGCGCCCGGGGCGTGTGCCGCGCGTCTCCCGCGTCCTCCGCGTTCCACGCGTTCCGCGGGTCCGGCTGCCACGGTGGTGGCCCGCCGCGGCCTGCGTGCTGCTCGGCTCGCTGGCCGGCCTGGGCTACGGTCTGCTCCGCCCTGCCGAGTACACCGCCACCAGCTACGTCGCCGTCGTTCCCGGGGACAAGGGCGATCCGATGACCGCACTGGGCTTCGCCCAGGCCTACGGCCGCATCGCTACGGACACCGCCGTGCTGGCCGGCGCGCAGCGGGACGCCGGTGTTCCCGTCGCCGAGCTGAGGGCCGGGGTCCGTGCGGTCACCTCGCCGGACGCCCCGATGATCGAGATCACCGGAAGCGCATCGCGTGCCGACGAGGCGGCGGACGTGGCGAACGCCGTCGCCCGCTCGCTCACCGAGGTCGCGTCCGGTTCGGCGAAGGACACCGGGGTGGAACTCACCGCCTTCTCGCGGGCCCGCGCGCCACGCGAACCGAGTACGCCCGCACCCGCGTTGACGACAGCTGTCGGCGGCAGCGCCGGGCTGCTGATCGGGGCGCTGGTGCTGTTGGTACGGCCGGGACGTGACGAGCCGTCCGGGGCCCGGACGTCGGCCGGGGCCCCCGCGGGCCCCGGCGAGGAGCCGGCCGGACGGTCCAGCCGGCGCCCCGTCCCCGCGCGGGAGAAGGAGGCGGTGCGATGACGACGACCGCCCACTCCGCCCCGACCGGTACGGGGGCGCACGGCGGGGAGGGGGTGAGGGTCACGCTGTGCCGGGACCCGGAGCGGTTCGCGGCGCTGGCGGACGCCTGGGACGCCCTCCACGCCCGCTGTCCCGCGGCAACCCCCTTCCAGACCCACGCCTGGCTGCACTCCTGGTGGCTCTCCTACGGCACGCCCGGTCGGCTCCGGCTGCTGCTGGCGCACCGCAACGGCGTCCTGGTCGGAGTCGTTCCGCTGGTTCTCGCCCGTCGCCCCTTTCCGGTGCTGGTACCGATGGGAGGCCGGATCTCCGATTTCTTCGACATCCTCGTCGACCCGGCGCACACCGCGGCCGTCGTCCCGGCGCTGGCCCGCGGCCTGCACCGTGCGGCCCGCGCAGCGCTCGTCGACCTGCGCGAAGTGCGTCCCGGTGCCGTGGCGGAACGCCTGTTCGTCCAGTGGGAGGGGGTGCGGCGGTACCGGCGCGATTCGGTGTGCCTGGAACTCCCGGGCGTCCCGATCGAGGATCTCCTGCGGCGCATGCCGCCCACCAGCGCGAAGCGCCGGCGCGCCAAACTGCGCAGGATCGACGCCCTCGGGCTGGAACAGCGCGAAGTGGCGTCCCCGGAGGAGGTGCCGGCAGCCGTCGGGCGCATGCTGCGGTTGCACGGTCTGCAGTGGGAAGGGCGCGGTGTCACCCCGGAGCACCTCCACCCACGCTTCGCCGAGCACCTGAGTCGCGCGCTGACCCGGATGGTGGGCAGCGGCCACGCGCGGATCTGCGAGTACCGCGTCGACGGCGCCCTGATGGCCTCCGACCTCACCCTGCTGTCGGCGGACCTGGCGGGCGGATACCTGGACGGTGTGCACCCGGAGCTGCGCAGGAAGACCGACATCACCTCGATGCTGCTGCGCGAGAGTGCCCGTCATGCCGCGGCGACCGGGCGGGGAACGTTCAGCATGCTCAGAGGCGCGGAGCCCTACAAGCTCCGGTGGCGGCCCGTGGAGGTCGTCAACCGCCGGCTGCTGATGGCACGCCGGGAACTGCGGCCGGTCATGGCGCTGCACAGCGGGCTGCGCTCCCTGCGGGAGGCGGCGGTCCGCGCGGTGCGGCACCTGGAGGGCGCCCGGGAACGGTGGTGCGAACGGTTCGTCCGCCACGCGCGGGCGGTGCGGATCCGCCCGGGCGGGCCGGAGGGGTGACGGAGCGGCGGGCGTGCGGCACCGACCGGTACCGCACGCCCGCCGCTGCGGGCTCCGCAGGGAGCCGTTGCGCCACTACCGGGGCAGACCGCCGTCGAACCGGAAACAGGGCGGTTCGACGTCGAGCAGTTCCTCCAGCCAGTCGCCCAGGTCGACGCAGAACTCGAAGGGGCGCGGCTGCCACCACGGCAGGTCCGGTGCGGGCTCCGGCTCGGGCCGCGGCTCCGGCTCCCGGCCCGGTTCGGACATCACCGAACGGAACACCCGGGACGATTCGGGGTTCCCGTCGCAGCGCATCACGCCGTGCGGACAGTAGTCGGTGATGGTGTGGTAAGCGGGTTCGTTCTCCCGGATCCAGTCGAGCATGGACCGCACGTAGTCCGGGTTGTCGCCCTCACGGAACAGGCCCCATTCCGGGTACGAGATCTCCTTCCCGTGCTTCTCGGCGAAGTCCACCTGCGCCTGGAGCCCGTACGGCTGCCGCACCTGCTCCCGGAAGGTCTCTCCGGGCGGCTGGTCGTAGGAGTCCATGCCGATGATGTCGACGTACCGGTCGCCCGGGTAGCACCGCGTCCAGGGGATGGCGTCCCGGCCGCGCGCCGGTGCGAAGTCGAAGCGGAACTCCTGTCCCGGCACCGACCGCATCGTGGCGACGATGCGGCGCCAGTACTCCTGCCAGGCCTCGGGGTTCGGTCCGCAGCGGTGTCCGTAGGTGGTGCCGTTCATCTCCCAGCCGAGCACGACGACGGTGTCCGGCACGCCGAGGCGCACCAGGCGCTCCGCCAGGGTGCGGAAATGACGGTCGTACCCGCCTGCCGCCCCCACCCGCAGTACCCGGTCCACCTCGCGGTCCGGCAGGCCCGCCTCGTTGTACTCGGCCATGGGCACGTTGAGGACGAACATCCGGTCCTCGTCCGCCTTGCGCCACTCGGCCCACGGCCGCAGGAAGCGGGGTCTGCCCTCGATGTTCTCCCACCGGTCCCCGGGCAGATAGGTGTGGCCCACGGTGGGCTCCCGCCCGCCGAGCCAGCGGCGGAGCTCGTCGATGCGCCGCACACCCTCGGGACCGGAACCGAGGAAGGCGCCGAAGGGAACGGAATCCGAGGAGCCCGCACGGGAGTCCCGGTCGCTCCCCACGGGCGCGGGGCCCGGCGCCGGGCCCGCCTCCGGCGGTCGCTGCGCGGTGCTGGTCGGCACGCGGTCCCCCGGGGCGCGCTCGGGCCCCGTGACCGCGGTGGCGATCAGCAGTCCTGCGGTGACGGCACCGATGCAGGTGCTTGTCAACACCGCTCGTCGGTGGGACATGATGACTCCTTCCGGGGCCCCGGCGGTTGTAGCCCGTGAAGCCGACCGTAAGCAGATGCATCGTCATATGTGAGGTCGTCATAGGTGCTGATGGTCCAAATGGGGACGGTGTCCCCCGCTCGGCCCAGCCGGGCTCCCCCTGCCGCTTCTCCGCGACGTACTGGTGGCAGGGTTTGCCACGCCCGGTGCCGCGGCCCGACGCCGGCAGCGACGATCCCACCAACCCTCCCGGCAAGGAGCGCCATGACCGCACCCCACACCCCGCCGCACGCAGAGGGGCCCTTCTCCCGCCACGCGGGACACGCCCACGGCCACGGTGGCGTGCACGAGGGCCACGAACCCGACTGGGACGCGATGGCCGACCACCTCGTGCGGGAAGCCGAGTTGCTGTCCCCCTTCCTGGAGCAGGCCGCCGGGTGGCTGGCCGGCCTGCTCCAGGACGGCGCGGGCGAACCGGGAGCGGCGGTCCGGCGCCTGCTGGACGTGGGCAGCGGGCCCGGCGTCGCCACCTGCGTGCTCGCACGCACCTTCCCCGGTGCGGAGGCCGTCGCCGTCGACGCGTCGGCTCCGCTGCTGGAACGGGCCGGGGCGCGTGCGGCGGAACTGGGACTGGCGGATCGGGTCACCACCCGGCAGGCCGAGCTCCCGGACGGCGTCGCAGCGCTGGGCGCGGCCGACCTGATCTGGAGCAGTCAGGCCGTGCACCACCTCGGGGACCAGCAGGCGGCCCTGCGGGACCTGGGGCGCCTCCTCCGCCCCGGCGGTGTACTCGCCGTCGTCGAACGAGGACTGCCGCAACGCTTCCTGCCGCGCGACATCGGCATCGGCCGCCCCGGCCTCCAGGCCCGCCTCGACGCCGCGCACGAGGACGTCTTCGCACAGATGAGGGCGGAGCTCCCGGGGCACGTCGCCGTGGTGGAGGACTGGCCGGCGCTGCTTGCCGCAGCGGGTGTCACGCCCGCCGGAACGCGCACCTTCCTCACCGAACACCCCGCCCCGCTGCACGCCGCGGCACGCGCACATCTGCACAGCCACCTGACGCGCCTGCGCGACCGGCTCGGAGAGAGCCTCGACGCCGAGGACCGGGCCACCCTGGAGCTGCTCGTGGACCGCGACGCCGACGAGGGCATCCTGCGGCGGCCCGACGCTTTCCTCCTCAACGCCACCACGGTCCACGCCGGCCGCATCCCCGGCTGACGAGGCGCCACCACCGGGCCGGCCGCCCGTCAGCGCATGCGGAGCGCGAGGAAGAAGTCCAGCTTGTCCTCCAGCCGGGACAGGTCCCGGCCGGTCAACTGCTCGATGCGGCCCACCCGGTAGCGCAGGGTGTTGACGTGCAGGTGGAGCCGGGAGGCGCACCGGGTCCACGAGCCGTCCGCGGCGAGGAACGACTCCAGGGTGTGCACCAGGTCGGCGCGGTGCCGCCGGTCGTAGTCGCGCAGCGGATCCAGCAGCCGCGCCGTGAACGCCCGCCGCACGTCGTCCGGGACGAACGGCAGCAGCAGCACGTGCGAGGCGAGTTCCGCGTGCCCGGCCGCGCACACCGTGCCCGGCCGGGCCGCGGCGACCCGCCGTGCGTGCCGTGCCTCCTCCAGCGCCCCGTGCAGCCCCTCCGCCGAGCCGACCGCCGCACTCACCCCCAGCGTCAGGCGTCCGTCCTCTCCCAGCCCGCGCTCCATCGGCCCGCGCACGTCCTCCAGCAGCGCCTCGGCGCGGAGCTCCTCGGAAGCGCCGGCCTCCTCGCCCGCGGCCAGCGGCACCAGCGCCACGGCCTCGTCCCGCGTGTGCGCGACGGCGATCCGGTCGCCCGCCTCCGGCGAGGACGCCTCCCGGCCGACCAGCAGCTCCTCCAGCAGCGCCTGGGTGGCACGGCCGCTCCCGGCCGCGCCGTCACCGCCCCATTCCACTGTCGCCGTGACGACCTGCCAGCGAGGCGCCGTCTCCAGCCCCGGCAGCAGCACCGGCGCTGCCACCCGCAGCCGGGCGCCGAGCTCCGCCGGTGACGCGCCGGCCTGCACCAGTTCCAGTACCTCCTGCGCGAGGCGACGCCGCACCGCGCGCTCCGCGTCGCGCCGGTCCCGTTCCACCGCGATCAGCTGCGTGACACCCTCCAGCAGCCGGAGACGCTCCGACGGCCAGTCACCGGTGTCCGCCTCGACCGCGAGCAGCCAGCCCGACAGCGCGGCACTCCGCCGGTCCGCGCCGGAATCCCCGGCCGGGCCCCCGCCCACCCGGAACAGCGCGTAGCCGACTCCGCCCACGCGCACCCGGTGCGGTCCGCGCCGTCCCGCACCCACGGCCGTCAGGTGCTCGCCCGTCAGGTGTGCGCGCACCCCGGGGTCCAGGGCGTCCCCGTCGCGCGGGGAGGAGGACGCGACCTGCCGCCCCGTCGAGGACAGCACCCAGGCCCGGAGGTCCAGATCCGAGGTGAGGAGCTCCAGGACCGCGTCGGGACCGCCACCGGCGGGACCGGTCGACATCAGCCTCCGGTGCCGCTCGACGACCGCCGCGAGATCCCCCGCGCGTCCGGCCGAGACCTGGCGCACCACGTGCTCGGTGATCGTCGCGAAGGAGACGTCCTCGTCCACGGCGAAGAGCGGCAACCGGTGCCGCTCGCACGCGGCGACCAGATCCTCCGGTACGGACCCCAGCTCCGCCTCGCCGGCTGCCAGCGCGGCCACCGAGGCCCCGGCCAGGATCCGCACGAACGGTTCGGAGTCCTCGGGGGTCCGCCGCCAGGCGAGACCGGTCAGCACCACCTCGCCGCCCGACAGGTACCGGCTCGGGTCCCGCAGGTCCGTCGTCATCACTCCGCGCAGCGTGCGGTCGAGCTCTCCCTCGCCCCACAGCAGACGCAGACCGAGTGAACCGGTCTCCAGGAGTGCGCGCAGCCGCATGTCGTCCGCCGTTTCGTCGGATGATGGAGGTGAAGGACCGAGAGCGAGAAGGAGGTCACGCAGCGCAGCGGGGCATCCGGCTCTTGTTCGAATCTACAAGACCGTTCGTCCCGGCGGCCAGCCGGTTCATGGTTTCGGTGACTGCACCCTCACCCACCCGGCTCGATGTACTGGAACACAACAACGGACGAACGATGCACCCCGCCCCGGAGCCGCTCCCCGGGGGCGGTCGGCAACGCCGCGCAAGCGACCCGAGAAGAGATCACGCATGGAGTTCCTGCGCCCCGCCAGCTGGGAGGAGGCGCTCGCCGCGAAGGCCGAGCACCCCACGGCTGTCCCCATCGCGGGCGGCACCGACGTGATGGTCGAGCTGAACTTCGACCACCGCCGGCCCGAGTACCTGCTCGACCTGAACCGCATCGCCGATCTGTACGAGTGGGAGACCGGCGCGGACAGCGTGCGCCTCGGAGCCTCCGTGCCGTACACCCGCATCATCGAGCACCTCCGGGACGAACTGCCGGGTCTCGCACTGGCCGGCCACACCGTCGGGTCGCCCCAGATCCGCAACCGGGGCAGCGTCGGCGGCAACCTCGGCGCCGCCTCGCCCGCCGGCGACTCCCACCCCGCGCTGCTCGCGGCGGGTGCCGAGGTGGAGGCCGCATCGGTGCGCGGCACCCGGCGGATCCCTGTGGAGGAGTTCTTCACCGGCGTCAAACGCCACGCACTCGCCGAGGACGAACTGATCCGGGCCGTGCACATCAAGCGCGCGGCCGGACCCCAGCAGTTCTCGAAGGTCGGGACACGGAACGCCATGGTCATCGCGGTCTGCGCGTTCGGCCTGGCCCTGCACCCCGACACCCGCACCGTCAGGACCGGCATCGGCTCGGCCGCGCCCACCCCTGTCCGTGCCCGCGCGGCGGAGGACTTCCTCAACGCCGCGCTGGAGGAGGGCGGCTTCTGGGACAGCGGCAGCACCCTGCCGCCCGCGATCGCCCGCCAGTTCGCCGAACTCGCGTCCGGAGCCTGCAACCCCATCGACGACGTGCGCGGCAGCGCCCGCTACCGGCGGCGGGCCGTCGGCATCATGGCCCGCCGCACGCTCGGCTGGACCTGGGAGTCCTACCGCTCGGGCCGCAGCACCACCGAAGGAGGCGCACAGTGCGCGTGACGTTCACCGTCAACGGCCGCCCGCAGACGGCCGACGACGTCTGGGAGGGCGAGTCGCTGCTCTACGTGCTGCGTGAGCGACTCGGCCTGCCCGGCTCCAAGAACGCCTGCGAGCAGGGAGAGTGCGGGTCCTGCACCGTGCGGCTCGACGACGAGCCGGTCTGCGCCTGCCTGGTGGCCGCCGGTCAGGTCGAGGGCCGCGACGTGGTCACCGTCGAGGGACTCGCGGACCGCGCCCGGCGGCGCGCCGCCGGCGCCCCGACCTCCGGTGCCCACGGCACCTCGCTCGACGCGGCGCAGCGCTGGCAGGCCCGTCCCGACGGCTCCCGTGCCCAGGAGCCGTCCGAACTGTCCGGCGTCCAGCAGGCGTTCATCGACGCGGGCGCGGTGCAGTGCGGTTTCTGCACCCCCGGACTCCTCGTCGCCGCCGACGAGCTGATCGAACGCACCCCGGAGCCCTCCGACGCCGACATCCGCGAGGCACTGTCGGGCAACCTGTGCCGCTGCACCGGCTACGAGAAGATCCTCGACGCGGTGCGTCTCGCCGCTGCCCGCGGCACAACCGGAACCACCGGAACGGGGGTCTGACGGACATGGGAGTCACACGCACCCCCACCCCCCTCAGCCAGGGAAGCCGGACGGCCGGAGGCATCGGCGAGTCCACGCTCCGGCCCGACGGAACGCTCAAGGTCACCGGCGAGTTCGCCTACTCCTCGGACATGTGGCACGAGGACATGCTGTGGGGCTACACCCTGCGCAGCCCGCACGCCCACGCGGAGATCCGGTCCGTCGACACCTCGGAGGCGCTGCGGCAGGCCGGGGTGTACGCCGTCCTCACCCACGACGATCTGCCCACCGAGGTGAAGAACTACGGCCTGGAGATCCAGGACACCCCCGTCCTGGCACACGGCCGGGTACGGCACCACGGGGAGCCGGTGGCGCTCGTCGCCGCCGACCACCCGGAGACGGCGCGCCGCGCCGCCGCCAAGATCAAGGTCGACTACGCGGAGCTGCCCGTCGTCCACGACGAGGCCTCGGCACTCGCCGAGGACGCGCCGCTGCTCCATCCCGGCCGGGACGACCACCACGCCCCGCACGTGCCGCACCCGAACATCGTGCACCGCCAGCCCATCGTCCGGGGCGATGTCGAGGCGGCCCGCGCCCGGGCCGACGTCGTCGTCACCGGCGAGTACGAGGTCGGCATGCAGGACCAGGCCTTCCTCGGTCCCGAGTCCGGTCTCGCGGTGCCCGCCGAGGACGGTGGCGTCGACCTGTACGTCGCCACCCAGTGGCTCCACGCCGACCTGCGGCAGATCGCGCCCGTCCTGGGGCTGCCGGAGGACAAGGTGCGGATGACCCTCTCCGGCGTCGGCGGCGCCTTCGGCGGGCGCGAGGACCTGTCGATGCAGATCCACGCCTGCCTGCTGGCCCTGCGCACCGGCAAACCGGTCAAGGTGGTCTACAACCGCTTCGAGTCCTTCTTCGGGCACGTCCACCGCCACCCGGCGAAGCTGCGGTACGAGCACGGCGCGACCAGCGACGGCCGGATCACCCACATGACGTGCCGGATCGTGCTCGACGGCGGCGCGTACGCCTCCTCCTCGCCCGCCGTCGTCGGCAACGCCTCGTCCCTCTCGGTCGGGCCCTACGTGGTGGACCACGTCGACATCGAGGCGCTCGCCCTGTACACCAACAATCCGCCCTGCGGGGCGATGCGCGGCTTCGGAGCGGTCCAGGCCTGCTTCGCCTACGAGGCGCAGATGGACAAGGTCGCCGCGGCACTCGGCATGGATCCCGTCGAGTTCCGGCAGCGCAACGCCATGTCGCAGGGCACGATCATGCCCACCGGCCAGGAGGTCGACTCCCCGGCGCCCGTCGCGGAGATCCTGCGGCGGGTGAAGGCCATGCCGATGCCGCCCGAACGGCAGTGGGAGCTCGCCGACGGTGCGGCAATGGGCGGTGCCACCGTCGACGTCCGGGCCCTTCCCGGCGGACTCTCCAACACCACCCACGGCGAGGGCGTCGTGCGCGGTGTCGGGTACGCCGTCGGCATCAAGAACGTCGGCTTCTCCGAGGGGTTCGACGACTATTCCACCGCCCGGGTGCGGCTGGAGGTCGCCGGCGGGAAGCCGGTGGCGATGGTGCACACGGCCATGGCGGAGGTGGGCCAGGGCGGTGTCACGGTGCACGCGCAGATCGCGCGTACCGAGCTGGGCGTCACCGACGTGACCATCCACCCCGCCGACACGCAGGTCGGCTCGGCGGGCTCCACCTCCGCCTCCCGGCAGACCTACGTGACCGGTGGCGCGGTCAGGAACGCGTGCGAGATGGTGCGTGAGAAGGTCCTGGAGATCGGGCGGGCCCGGTTCGGCACTTACCACCCGGCGTGGGCCACCGCGGAACTGCTGCTGGAGGGCGGCAAGGTCGTCACGGACGGCGGCGAGGTGCTCGCGTCGCTCGTGGACGTCCTCCAGGACGAGGTGGTCGACATCGAGAGCGAATGGCGCCACCGCCCCACCGAGGCCTTCGACCTGAGAACCGGTCAGGGCTTCGGCCACGTCCAGTACTCCTTCGCCGCGCACCGTGCCGTGGTCGAGGTGGACACCGAACTGGGCCTGGTCAAGGTGGTCGAGCTGGCGTGCGCGCAGGACGTCGGCAAGGCGCTCAACCCGCAGTCGGTGGTGGGCCAGATCCAGGGCGGCACGACCCAGGGCCTGGGTCTCGCGGTGATGGAGGAGATCCTGGTCGGTGAGGACGGCAGGGTGCGCAACCCGTCGTTCACCGACTATCTGATCCCCACCATCCTCGACACACCGACCATTCCGGTCGACGTCCTGGAGATGGCCGACGACCACGCGCCCTACGGCCTGCGCGGCGTGGGCGAGGCACCCACGCTGTCGTCGACGCCGGCGGTGCTCGCGGCGATCCGCGCCGCGACGGGCAGGGAGCTGGCCCGCGTACCCGTCCGGCCCGAACACCTCACCGGCACCTGACCGACCCGTTCGACACGGTGTCCCCGCGCCCCGGCGCAACCCGGCCTCCCCGGCCGTCCCCCGCTGCGATGGATCCGCTCTCCGCCGCAGCGGGGCACCGGGGCGCGGGAACCGGGACGGCCGCCGCAGCGCACCGACGCCGTGTGCGGCCGCTCCGCCCCGCGCCCCACGGCTCCCCCCGTGGAGCGGAACGGCGAGGGCCGTCCCCCACGTCGTGCCCATCCCAAATCCCGTGCCGCGCCGCGCCCTTCGCGCGCCCGGTGACGGGTGCCCCTGTGAACCTTGGGAGACAGCACACCATGACCCAGCCGCAACCGGAGCCGACCGCACCCTTCGAGGAGGCGGGAGGCGCGTCGCCGTCCTCGGCCGCTTCCTCACGCCTCGACCGGTACTTCCGCATATCCGACAGAGGTTCCACGCTCGCCCGGGAGGTGCGTGGCGGCGCCACCACCTTCATGGCGATGGCGTACATCCTCCTCCTCAACCCCGTGATCCTCTCCGGCGCGGATGCCACCGGGGCGCACCTGGACCCCGCGCAGCTCACCACCGCCACAGCGTTCGCCGCCGCGGTGACGACCCTGGCGATGGGGATCCTCGGCAACGTCCCCCTGGCGCTCGCGGCGGGGCTCAGCGTCTCCGCCGTGGTGGCCTTCCAGGTGGCGCCCCAGATGACCTGGGGCAACGCCATGGGCATGTGTGTCATCTACGGCGCAGTGATCATTCTGCTGGTCGTCACCGGTCTGCGTGAGCTGATCATGAACGCCATCCCGAGGGCGATGAAGCACGCCATCACCATGGGCATCGGGCTGTTCGTCTGCCTCATCGGACTGGTCCAGGCCGGTTTCGTCACCGGCATGGGCGGCCCCGGAGGTGTCGCCGGCGCCAAGCCGGTCCAGCTGGGCGTGGACGACCAGCTCGCCGGCTGGCCGGTGCTGTGCTTCGCCGTCACCGTGATGCTGATCTTCCTGCTGCAGGTGCGGCGCGTGCCCGGCGCGATCCTCATCGGCATCGTCGGGGGAACGCTCTTCGCCGCCACGGTGCACGCGGCCGCGGGTCTCACCGCCGACGACTGGGGCGGGCTCAACGCTCCCGAGATCAGCGGCTCCCTGGTCGGCGTCCCCGACTTCGGACTGTTCGGCGCGGTCTCGTTCTCCGGCATCGCCGACGTCGGTGCCCTCACCGTCGGCATCATTGTCTTCACCCTCGTGCTGGCGGGCTTCTTCGACGCCATGGGAACCATCATCGGCATCGGCCAGCAGGCCGACTTGGTGGACCGCGACGGTGCGATGCCGGGACTCAGCAGGGCGCTGGCCATCGACGGCGCGGGAGGGGTCGTCGGCGGTGTCGCCGGCGCCTCCGGCCAGACGGTGTTCGTGGAGTCCACGGCCGGGGTCGGCGACGGTGCCCGCACGGGCTTGGCCAGCGTGGTCACCGGCCTGGGCTTCACCCTGTGCCTCTTCTTCACCCCGCTGGCACAGGTGATCCCCACCCAGGTGGCCGCTGCCGCGCTCGTCGTCATCGGCGCCATGATGATGACCAACGCCCAGCACATCGACTGGAACGATCCGGCGACCTCGATCCCGGTGTTCCTCACCACGGTCCTGATGCCCTTCACCTACTCCATCACGGCGGGTATCGCCGCCGGAGTCCTCTCCCACGTCCTCATCCGGGCCGGGCAGGGCCGGTGGCGCGAGCCCGGGTGGCTGATGTGGGTACTGGCCCTGGTCTTCCTCGTCTACTTCGCGCTCGGCCCGATCGAGGGTCTGCTGGGCGTGGGATAGCGCCCGATTCTCCGAAGGAGTTCACCGACCATGCTGGACATCGCCGCCCACCTGCAGGAGTGGTGCGCCGACGGCCGTGACTTCGCCGTGGCCACCGTGATGGCCGTCAGCGGCAGCGCGCCCCGCCTTCCCGGCGCGGCCCTCGCTGTCGACACCGACGGCACCGCGGTGGGCAGTGTGTCCGGCGGCTGCGTCGAGGGCGCGGTCCACGCGCTGTGCACCGAGGCGCTCCGGGACGGGAGAACCGTCACGGAGCGCTTCGGCTACAGCGACGGCGAGGGGCTCGCCGTGGGCCTCACCTGCGGCGGCGCCATCGAAGTCCTCGTGACGCCCGTACGGGCCGGCGCCCCGCACCGCGCGGTGATCGCCCAGGCGCTCGCGGCAGGCGCGCGCAGGGAGTCAGCGGCCCTCGTCCGCGCGGTGGCGGGGCCGCCCGAACTCCTGGGCGGCGCGCTGCTGGTGCGGCCGGACGGCAGCACGCCGCGCGGCGCCGCCCGCTCGGGCTCCCTGGGCGGCCCGCCGGAACTGGACCGCACCGCGGCGGCCGAGGCACGGGCGATGCTGGAGGCGGGACGCACCGGCACCTTCGAGGTCGGGGCAGAGGGCAGCCGGTGCGGCGAGCCGGTCAGGCTCCTGGTGGAGTCCAGCGTCGAGCCGCCCCGGATGCTGGTGTTCGGCGCGGTCGACTTCGCCGCCGCACTGGTGCGGACGGGCCGGTTCCTCGGCCATCACGTCACGGTCTGCGACGCCCGGCCGGTGTTCGCCACGACGGAACGCTTCCCGGAGGCCCACGAGGTCGTCGTCGGCTGGCCGCACGACTACCTGGACCGGACTGCCGTCGACGAGCGCACCGTGGTGTGCGTCCTCACCCACGATCCGAAGTTCGACGTGCCGTTGCTGGAGCGTGCGCTCCGGCTGCCCGTGGCGTACGTCGGAGCGATGGGGTCGCGCCGCACCCATGCCGACCGTCTCGCGCGGTTGCGGGAGGCAGGGTTGACGGAGGCCGAACTCGCCCGTCTGCACTCGCCGATCGGGCTCGACCTGGGGGCACGGACGCCGGAGGAGGTGGCGCTGTCCATCGCGGCGGAGGTGGTGGCGTCGCGCCGCGGCGGATCCGGCCGGCCGCTGACCGGCGGCCGCATGCCCCTTCACCACGACGGTGACGCGGGCGGCTCGTCCGCCCTGCCGGACTGAATCGCGCCGGCCGGTGTGCCGGTGTGCCGACGGCCGGGAGGACGCCTGCGAGGGCGCCCGGGAACGACTCGGGCCGCTTCCCCGCCGGGACGGGGAAGCGGCCTGAGCCCGGTGTCGTCTGCGGCGTCCGCTCAGTAGGGGCCGTTGACGTTGTCGATCGATCCGTAGCGGTCCGCCGCGTAGTTGCAGGCGGCCACGATGTTGGCGACCGGGTCGTACTGGTCCCAGGCCGTGCCGTCGACGTGGTAGGCGTCGAAGGTCGGCTTGATGACCTGCAGCAGCCCGATGGAGGGCGTACCGTTCTGGGCGTTGATGTCCCAGTTGTTGATGGCGCTCGGGTCACCGCTGGACTCGCGCATGATGTTGCGGTGGATGCCCTCGTAGGTACCCGGGATGCCGTTCTCCTGCATGATGGACAGCGCCTCGCGGATCCAGCCGTCCAGGTTGTCCGGGTAGGAGGCCTGGTCGGCGCTCGCCGTGGAGGCGGAGGACTGCTCGTCCCCGCCCTGCTTCTTCGGGGCCGGCGCGGCCTCGAGGGTCAGTTCCTGGCCGGGGAAGATCAGGTCGGGGTTGTCGCCGACCGTTTCCTTGTTGGCCTTGTAGAGGCTCTGCCAGCCGCCGTCGACCTCGTGGGCCTCGGCGATCCGGAAGAGGGTGTCGCCGCTGGCGACGGTGTAGGTCTCCGCGGCCTGCTGCTCGGCCTTGGCGGAGGTCTTCACGGTGCCGGCCGCAGCGGCGTGCTGGGCGCCCTGCGGGGCGGCCTGCGCGGTGCCCGCAGCGGCGAGGGGCGCGGCGAGCGCCCCGCCTGCCACAAGCACGGCGGAAAGGCGGGAAAGCTGACGGGAGTTGATCTGGATACGCGGGCGACGGTGGCGTCCACGGGACATGGGCGTGATTCCTCTCTTACGCCTGCGAGGTGAGCTGTCGGATTCGGGCGAGAAGAAGTGCCCGGCCAATTCCCGTCCCGCGTGGGCGTGACGAGGCATGGCTTCACCCCAAGCCGGACCGCAGTGCGGTACGGCGCTTACCTGGTTCCCCCGCTCCTGCCGCTGTTGATTGCTGCGCTTTCCGCCACCGGCCGGCAGGATTCGGCGTTCCGGGTGCGGAGCTCCCGCCATGTCGTGCGGAAGCGAGCACATAGGAACACAGCCGAATTGACGGAGACAAGCGGCGGGAATGCCCTGTTTCGCCTTTCCGATCTTCCGGCGGGGGAACTTGTGGACGCTATGCAACGGCGTCTTTTCCGAGCGTGAGAGGGGCTCTGTGCTTCCGATTCCTAAGCGGTCTGCGTGCAAAGGGAATTGAGAATCAAGGTGGCGCGGGTCTCCTCGGTTCCCGAAGAAGCGGTACCGGGTCGTGTGAGTCCAGCCACAGGGCCGCAGTGTGCGTCGTATGTCCGATTATTTCCGCGTGTTGGTGTCCGGTGGTACGTCGGATGCCGGGCGCGACCACCGAGGGCCGGCATGTCCGCCCTGCGGCCTTTGGTTGATTTTCGGTGTGCGAGTCCGCGCGCGCCTGATCCGGATCGCTCGCGCCGGGTGAGCGGACGGTCGCCCAGTGCTGCGGCCGGGTGTCCCGAGACAGTCCTCTGTTCCGGTGCCGGGCCGTGGCAGTGGCCGTGCGCCGGTGTCCGGGAGCACGATGGAAGGGCACGCACGAATTCGGAGGTGCATCGTCATGGCCAGGTTCATGGACGTCCACGAAGGGATGAAGGGGATCACCGCCGACCAGCTCAGGGAAGCCCACCAGGCGGACCTGGCGATCGAGGGTGAGGAGAACGTGCACTTCGAGCGGGCCTGGGCCGACCCCGACGCCGGAGTCGTCTACTGCCTGTCCGAGGCACCCTCCCGCGAGGCGGTGCAGCGCGTCCACGAGCGCACCGGCCACCCCGCCGCACAGATCCACGAGGTGCCGCTGTCCGTCTGAGCGGCCGCACCGCCCCTCGCACGGCATCGCCCCGCCGCGGCCCACCGGCCGCGACGGGGCGATCGGACGTCGCCGTCCTGGCTCAGAACAGCGAGTACAGCAGCACGTTCGGCGACCCGGTGCGGGGGTCGCCCACCACACCGGCCGTCCCGTTGTCCACCACGGCGTCCCGCACCTGCGCAGGCCCCGCGGAGGGGTGCTGCGACAGATACAGCGCTGCGGCGCCTGTGACGTGCGGGGTCGCCATCGAGGTGCCGCTGAGCGTGTCGCTCCCGCCGTCGTTCCACGCCGAGACGATGTCCACGCCCGGTGCGAACAGGTCGACGCACGTCCCGTAGTTGGAGAACGAGGCGCGCTGGTCCTCCCGGTCGGTGGCGCCGACGGTGATCGCCGCCGGCACCCGCGCCGGGCTGGAGTCGCAGGCGTCCTGCGGCCAACCGAGGATGTTGCCGTTGCCGGCGGCGATCGCGTACGTCACGCCCGAGTCGATGGACCGCTCGACGGCGTCGTCGAGGACTCCGTCGACACCCCCACCGAGACTCATGTTCGCCACCGCCGGCTTGGCCGCGTGCTCGGTGACCCAGTCGATCCCCGCCACGACCTGCGAGGTGCTGCCCGAACCGGCGCAGTCCAGCACCCGGACCCCGACGATGTCGGTGTCCTTGGCGACGCCGTACTGCGAGCCGCCGACCGTGCCGGCGACGTGCGTGCCGTGGCCGTGGCAGTCGTTCGCCACCGCGTCGTCGTCGACGAAGTCGTACCCGCTCCGGGCGCGGCCGCCGAAGTCCGGATGCGACGTCCGGACCCCGGTGTCGATGACGTACGTGGTCACGCCCGCGCCGCCGGTGTCGTAGCCGTAGCTCCCGTCGAGCGGCAGTTGGCGCTGGTCGACCCGGTCCAGGCCCCAGGACGGCGGATCCTGCTGCACGGTCCGGGCGGACTGCCCGTCGTCCTTCGCGGGCTTCTTCGGGGTGTCTCCCTTCTGCTCGTCCTCGTCCTTCTCCTCGTCACCGGGGGCGAGTTCCCCGATCGCCTTCTCCACGTCCTCCAGCACGGGAGTTGCCGGAGGTTCCGGGTCGTCTCCAGCGCCGTCCGCTCCTTCGGCGTCTCCGGGTGCCGCCGGCTCGGCGGTTTCCGGCGAGCCGGTGACGAGGCCGTCGAGAAGACCGCCGTCGCCCTCGGTTCCGAGGAGGGAGTCGGACTGCTGCGCCCCACCGTCGGCGACGGTGATCGTCGAGTCCTGCTCGACGTAGGCGACTCGCGGGTCGGCCGCGAGCCTGCGGGCTCCGGCCTTGTCCATCCGTGCGGAGAAGCCGTCGACAGCAGAGTCGTAGACCGTGCTCAGGCTGCCGTCCGACGGCCGCAGAAGCGATTCTGCCAGTGCAGGGGAGGACGACGAACCGTCGTTGAGGACCACGATCCAGCTGTCGGATATCGCCGTGGCCTCCGGGGCCAGGCGAAGGTCGACGTCGAGGGGCCCGGGCGCGGGAGCGGCATGTGCCGTCCCGCCGGCGAGCGGCAGCCCGACCGCGAGTGTCGCGGCGCTGAGAACGGTCCCCAGGCGTCGAGCAGTTGCTCTCATGCAGGCACCTGTACCTTTCGGTTGACCGGTTGCTCGGACAGAGTCCGGCTGTGGAGGTCCCCGCACGTGGTGCGCGGCGGACCCCACGTCGGCAGGCCCCCCTACTACCGGCGGTTACTGCTGGTGAGAGCGGGAAATCGGCGACAGACGGGGGGTGGCCGCCAGCCTCTCCCGTTGATCGACTCGGTACAAGGGGCGTTCCTGGCGGAATGAGGGGAGTGTTGCGACCCCATGTGTCCACACCGTGCCGGTTGTTCGGGTTCCGTGTCCGCCGTCGCAGGTGCGGCGACGGAAGCGCCTGGTGTCCGGTCCGACGACCTCCTCACCGGCTTCGCCGTTCGATAGCGTGCCGCCATGGAGGATCCCGAGGAACTGCTCGCGGCCATCCTGGAGTGGGCCGCACGGGACCCCCGGGTGACCGGCGTGGTCCGGACCGGGTCCAGGGCCCGCGGCCGCCGTGTGGACCGGTACTCGGACCTGGACCTCGAGCTGATCGGTCCGCGCTGGCGGGAGCTGTCCGCCGACTCCTCGTGGTTCCACGGCTTCGGCGACGTCATGGTGGCTCTGCCGTTCGACTCCGACGGCACGCCGGGAGCGGATCCCCCTTGGCCGACCCGCCTTGTCGTCTACCGGGGCGGCAGGAAGGTCGACTTCACCGTCGCCGGTGAGGAGCGCATCGCACGGATGCTCTCGGACGGCCTGGACCCCCTCTACGACCACGGTTTCGTGGTGCACTACGACACGTCGGGACTCACCGCTCGGCTGCCCGCCCCCCGCATGACCCCTCCGCACCACGATGCGCCGGAACCCGGGGACTACCAGCGTGCCGTCACCGAGTTCTGGTTCGAGGCGACGCAGGTGCCCGTCTATGTCGCCCGCGACGACCTGTGGGTCGCCCAGTCCCGCCTGAACACCATGCGGGAGATGCTGCTGCGGATGCTCGAGTGGTACACCCGGACCGATCCTGAGGGCCCCGCAGACACCTGGCACAGCGGCCATCGGGTGAAGGAATGGCTGTCGGCGGAGCACTGGGACCAGGTCGCCCGCACCTTCCCCCGCCTCGACGCGGAGGACGTCCGGGCCGCCCACGGGGCGAGCACGAACCTCTTCGAAGCAACGTCCCGCGTCGTGGCACAACGCCTGGGGTTCGCCTCGCCCGAGCCGCTCGGCAGTCGCGTCCGCGCGGCGGTGGCCCGTACCTTCCCCCGAGGCACGTGAGCCGGCCCGCCCGTCACCGTCCGTCGTCCGGGTTCTCTCATCGCAGCGCCACCTCTGCGAGCACTGCCCGGTGATCCGCGTCGGGCAGCGTGAAGAACATCACCTCGTGCACGTCGAAGTCCTCGCTCACCAGGACGTGGTCGAGCTGTGCTCCCAGGGGCGGTGCCGTCCGTGCGGGCCAGGTGGGGGTGCGTGAGCGCCCGTCGAGACGCGCGGTGTCCCGCAGGCCGGTGGCCAGCAGGCCCCGGAAGGCCGCATGGTCCTGGGAGGCGTTGAAGTCCCCGGCCATCAGGAGGGCACCGTCATCGTGCCGCCCCGCGTACTCCGCCAGACGCCCGAGCTCCTGCCGCCACACACCGACCCCGTCCGGGAGGGGCGGCGCCGAGTGGACGACCTGGAACCGGAGCCGGGCACCGGCCACGTCGACGACCGCGCCCGGCATGGCGTGCGTGCCCGGTACCGCCGGCACGCTCCGCAGCGGATACGTGCTGAGCAGCGCCGATCCCTGCGATGCGCCGCTCGCGACGATCACGCGTCCCGGGTACGACTCCCGGACCTCCGGCGACCGCAGGGCACGGGCACATCCGGTGTCGCACTCCTGCACGGCCACCAGCTGGGGGCGTTCGTCACGCAGCAGCGCGAGGAAGGTGTCGACCGCCGTCCCCCGGTCGAGGTTCGCGGTCAGGACACGCAACCGTGCGGCCGGTGCTCCGGCCGGAGCGGGAGCGGCGTCGGGCCCGTAGGGACGGAGGAACCAGCCCGTGGCCGCCAGCACGGCCAGCGCCCACACGGCCGGTACGATCCGCCGCCCCAGCGCCGCGCACGCCAGCGCCAGCCAGGCGGGCACCAGGAACCAGGGCAGGAAAGCCAGCAGCTGCGGTACGGGTGACGGGCCGTCGGCGTCCGCCGCACGGAAGACCAATGCCACCGAGAACGGCAGCAGCAGCAGTCCCGCGCACCGGCCCCACCGGCGGCGTCGCGTGCGGACAGCCCGCCGCTCCGCCGCCTCCACCACAGCGGGCGGCAGGGACGGCGGCTCCGCCTCCCGCCGGAGTTCCGGCGGCGGAGCGCCGCGGTACAGGTACTCGTCTGCCCCCGGATGCACGGTGTCGATGGTGCCGCATCGCTGTGCCCGGGCGCGATTACCGGCCGTCCGCAGCATGTCGGCGCGCCGCGCGGCCGACCGCGTGCGGAGCCCGGCTGTCGGTGCGTCCGCCTATCGTGCCGACCATGGCCAGTCCCGCCGTACTCGGTGTGCGCGCACTCGAACGGGCCACACTCGCGCGGCCCGTCTGCTCGCGCTCCACGCGGCCGGACGCACCGCCCTGGCGCGGTGGGAGGAGTGATACCGGCCCGAAGCGGTCGTACCGGGCCGGTCGCTGCCGCGGTGGACAGCAGCAGGTCGCGCTGGTGCGGACACGCCACGGTGTTCCGCGCCCACCCCTGGCGTCCGAAGGACGCCGGGCGACAGGATGAGCCCACGGCAGATCACGCGAGCCCGCCGCACGTGAGGAGTACGCATGACGGACACCGGCCCCGCCGCCACCGAGGAGTTCCGCTCGGCGAGGGACGTCCTCGTCCGGCACCGGGAGGACTACGACGCGGCGCGGGCGGAGTTCCGCTGGCCGCGCCCGGAGTACTTCAACTGGGCGCTGGACTGGTTCGACGTCGTCGCCGAGGGGAACGCCCGGACCGCGCTGCACATCGTCGAGGAGGACGGCAGCGAAACAAAGGTGTCGTTCGCCGGCATGCGCGAGCGGTCCGACCGGCTGGCGAACTGGCTGCGCGACACGGCCGGTGTCCGCCCCGGGGACCGCATCCTGGTGATGCTCGGCAACCAGGTCGAGCTCTGGGAGACGCTGCTCGCGGCCATGAAGCTGCGGGCCGTGGTCATCCCCGCCACACCGCTGCTCGGTCCCGCGGATCTCGTCGACCGCATCGAACGGGGGCAGGCCCGGCACGTGGTGGTGCGTTCCCAGGACACCGCCAAGTTCGCCGAGGTGCCGGGCGACTACACCCGCATCGCTGTCGGCGGTGCCGACAGCGGGTGGCTCGACCACGCCGACGCCCACCGGGCGCCGGACCGCTTCGAACCCGACGGACCCACCCGTTCGGACGAGACTCTGCTGCTGTACTTCACCTCGGGCACCACCGCGCGCCCGAAACTCGTGGAGCACAGCCACCTGTCCTACCCAGCGGGACACCTGGCCACGATGTACTGGATCGGCCTGCGACCCGGCGACGTCCACCTGAACATCTCCTCGCCCGGCTGGGCGAAGCACGCGTGGTCCAACTTCTTCGCACCCTGGAACGCCGAAGCCACGATCTTCATCCACAACTACACCCGCTTCGACGCGGGGCGCCTCCTGGCGGAGATGGACCGCGCGGGGGTGACCAGTTTCTGCGCGCCGCCCACGGTGTGGCGCATGCTCATCCAGGCCGACCTCGGCACGCTGGCCCGCGTCCCCCGGGAAGCAGTGGCGGCCGGGGAACCGCTGAACCCGGAGGTCATCGACCACGTGCGGCGCGTGTGGGGCGTGACGATCCGGGACGGCTTCGGCCAGACCGAGACCGCTGTGCAAGTGGCCAACACGCCGGGCCAGCACCTGAAGACGGGCTCCATGGGCCGGCCGACGCCGGGCTTCGACGTCGTCCTCCTCGACCCGGCCACCGGCGAACCGGCCGACGAGGGGGAGATCTGCCTCCGCCTGGACGGCCCCGGCGGTCGTCCCGTCGGCCTGCTGACGGCGTATCACGGTGATGCGGAGCGCACGGCGGAGGCCATGGCGGGCGGCTACTACCGCACCGGGGACATCGGCTCCCGCGACGAGAACGGCTACATCACCTACGTCGGGCGATCCGACGACGTGTTCAAGGCGTCCGACTACAAGATCAGCCCCTTCGAGCTGGAGAGCGCGCTTCTCGAGCACGACGCGGTCGCCGAGGCGGCCGTCGTCCCCTCGCCGGACCCGGTGCGGCTGGCCGTGCCCAAGGCCTACGTGGTGCTGGCCGACGGCTGGGAGCCGGGCGAGGAGACGGCGAAGGCCCTGTTCGAGCATTCCCGGGCCGCGCTCGCGCCGTTCAAGCGGGTGCGGGTGATCGAGTTCGGCGAGCTGCCGAAGACGATCTCCGGCAAGATCCGCCGGGTCGAACTCCGGGGGCACGCGGCGCAGGGCCCGGGAGAGGAGTTCCGGGAGTGACCCCGCCCGCGCGGCGGGGAAACGCGAGCCCGGGGCGCGTCCCCGGGCATTGCGGTCGCCCCGCCGCGGAGTGACGATGAGAGCAGACGCGCGACCGGGTCACCCGTGCGCGGAAAGAGCGTCCGCCCGGCCCGCGGACGATGAGGTGAGGGCCATGCGGATGCTGCTGAAGGCCCGGATGGATACCGAGCACGCCAACCGGGCGGTGCAGAGCGGAGCCATGGAGAAGTCCCTGATGGCTGTGCTCGACGACCTCGAACCGGAAGCTGCCTACTTCGTCGCGGAGGAGGGCAAGCGCTGCGCTCTGATCGTCTTCGACATGCAGGACGCCTCGGAGCTTCCCAAGGTCGCCGAGCCGTTCTTCTCGGAGTTCGACGCGGAGGTGTTCGTGCAGCCGGCGATGACCCCCGAGGACGTGCGCACGGGGCTCGCCGCCTGGGCGGGCACGCGGTGACGGCTGCCGGGTGCCTCAGGTCGTCGTACGGATCAGGGTGTCGGCGGCGTCGTTGACCGGTTGCGGCGTACCGGTCAGGTCGAGCACGAACAGTGGAAGCAGCAGGTCGTCGGCGCGGGCGCGGGCCTCGGGCGCGTAGCCGGCCAGCGAGAAGCAGGCGGTGGCCGCCGACTCGTTGAGGCCGTTGAGCCACAGCGTCTCGATCGCGCGCAGCGGGGTCGGTGCGGTGGTGGGGTCGACGTGCGCCACGACGGCCCGGCCTCGCAGGTCGACACCCGAGGCGGGCCGTTTCCCGGCGACCCTGACCTCGCGGAAGCCCAGCCAGCGCAGGTAGTGCGCGGCAGCGGACTTGGCGTCCTGCGCGGTGCGGATCGTCAGGGGCCGGAACGCCGGTCGCCGGGTCGGCGGGCCGGGTGCCGCGGGTGCGTCGGGTGGGCCGTGCAGGCCGAGCTGTCCGGAGGCGCTGCACATGCGTGCGCTCTCGCGGTCGCCGTTCAACGGGTCCGGGCGGCGGGGGACGGGGCGGGGCGCCGGGGGAGCGGTCGGGACCCGGACCGTGGTGCCGCAGGGGCATCCGTACTCCGGCTGCGGCCACTCGTCGGTGCGTCCGCACGAGCGGCACCGCACGGTCACCCACGAGTCCGCCCAGGTGCGGTGTTCGACACGTACCGGCACTCCTGACGCCAGCAGCGGAAGCGTCACGGGTTCGCCGCACGCGCAGGGGAAGGTCGTCGGGGCGTACACGTGCTCGCGACGGCAGTCGGGGCAGCGGACGGACACGCTCTCGGCCACTCGGCGCCTCCAGCGGGATGTCGTGGCTACGGCGGTGGGTGCGGACCGCGTCCGGATTCGGACGGGTCCGCGTTCCATCGTCCCCGATGCGGGTCTTCGTGCGAAGCGGATGCGGCAATGTCGGCCGGTAGTCGCCGATCGTGGCGCCCTGTACGGCGTGTGCCCCCTCCCGGCCGGGAGGGGGCACACGCCGTACAGGGCTCGGGGATCAGCCCTCGCGGAGTGCGCGCACCGCTTTCTCCACCCGGGCGCCGTAGTCGGGGTCGGCCGCACGGAAGTGCGCCAGGTTCCTCTCGACCACGTCGTCGCGGGTGACCTGCGACAGGCCCTCGGCGATGTTCGCCACCAGGCGGGACTTCTCATCCTCCGACATCAACCGGTACAGCTCGCCCGCCTGGTGGAAGTCGTCGTCCGGGCTGTGCCGCGGTGGCTTGTGGGGGCCCGTCTGTCCGGACACCTCGCCGGGGGCGGACAGCGGACGCCCGGTCTCGTGCGGGCCGCCGTACGAGTTCGGCTCGTAGTTCCTTGCGTGGCGGCCCTGCCCGTTGGTGGCCATGAAGCCGTCCCGGCCGTGGTTGGCCGCAGTGGTGGCCCTGGGGGCGTTGACGGCGAGCTGGGTGTGGTTCACGCCCAGCCGGTACCGGTGTGCGTCCGCGTAGGCGAAGAGCCTGCCCTGCAGCATCCTGTCGGGGGAGGGGCCGATGCCGGGGACGAAGTTGTTCGGGGAGAAGGCGGACTGCTCCACCTCGGCGAAGACGTTGTCGGGGTTGCGGTCCAGCACCAGCCGTCCCACCCGCTGGAGCGGGTGGTCCGCGTGCGGCCACACCTTCGTCAGGTCGAACGGGTCGAAGCGCCGGCCGGCTGCCTCGGCGGCGGGCATCACCTGCACGTACAGCGTCCACGACGGGTGCATTCCGCGCTCGATCGACTGCAGCAGGTCCGTCTGGTGGCTGTCGGGGTCGGTGCCGCACAGCTCTGCGGCCCGTTCGCTGCTCAGGCAGCGGACTCCCTGGTCCGTCCGGAAGTGGTACTTGACGAAGAACGCCTCGCCGTCGGCGTTGGTCCACTGGTAGGTGTGCGAGCCGTAGCCGTTCATGTGGCGGTACGAGGCGGGGATGCCCCGGTCGCCCATCAGCCAGGTCACCTGGTGCGTCGCTTCGGGGGAGTGGCCCCAGAAGTCCCAGACGTTGTCGGGCTCCTGCTTGCCCGTGAACGGGTCCCGCTTCTGGGAGTGGATGAAGTCGGGGAATTTCAGCGGGTCCTTGATGAAGAAGACCGGGGTGTTGTTGCCGACGAGGTCGTAGTTTCCCTCCTCGGTGTAGAACTTCAGCGCGAAACCGCGCGGGTCGCGGGCCGCGTCGGGGCCGCCCAGACTGTCGGCGACGGTGGAGAACCGCACGAAGGTCTCGGTGCGGCGGCCGACCTCGCCGAGGAAGTGGGCGGAGGTGTAGGCGCTGACGTCGTCCGTCACCTCGAAGTGGCCGTAGGCCCCGGAACCCCGGGCGTGCACCACGCGCTCGGGTATGCGCTCCCGGTTGAAGCGGGCCAGCTTCTCCAGCAGGTACTGGTCCTGGAGCAGGAGAGGACCGCCGGCGCCGGCCGTTGCGGAGTTCTGGTTGTCTGCGACAGGGGCGCCGGACTCGGTGGTGAGAGTCCCCGCCGTCGGCTGGGGCTGCGTCATGCTGACCCTTCTTGTGGCGCGCACGGAAGAGGTTTCCGCATCGTGCGGAGCGTAGGGACGCCGCACGAACTCAGTCAACAGTTTGTTGAAAGTCGCCCGGGTGCGGGCGCTGTGCAGGGTCCGCGCGAGGAAGTGATCGACGGCCAGCCCCGGGTGCGACTCCGACGACTCCACGAAGTCCGGGGCAGCTGGGTGCCCGGTTCCCGTGCAATCCGTTCCCCGTCGATTCTCGGCGGGCCCTTGTGCTGGAGGAGTGCGGGCCAGGCATGTTCGAGATCTTGCAGACTCGACCCGTCGCCCGTCGCCCGTCGCCCGTCGCCCGTCGCCCGTCGCCCGTCGCCCGTCGCCCGTCGCCCGACGTTCCGGAGTGGTTTTCACGGCCTCGTTCACCAGCAGCCCTTCGAGAGTGAAGGCTGTCACGGTGATCGGTCGGCATCTGCGCCCACCTGCTTCCCGCCCCGGACAGCCGTACCCGGTCGGCCATAGACTCGGCGGCGGCGCTGGGCGACGATGGCCCCCGTTGCGCCCTCTCCAGCAGGGCTCAGCGGCGCAGAATGCAGGCCGGACAGGGTGAGGAGCGCCCGGAGTGCGATTGAAAGTGGAGTTCACCACGGAGCCCTTCGATCTCGACGAGGCGCCGCAGCACGCGGTCGTCGCGCGGGAGACGGTGCAGGGCGCCGGTCTGGACGCCGTCGACGTCGGCCCGTTCGGCAACACCGTGGAGGGTGGCTCCGAGCGGGTGCTCGCCGCCGTGGGGGAGATGCTGCGCCGCAGCCTGGACGCCGGTGCCACCCGTGTGTCGCTGCAGGTCAACGTCCTGGATGCGGCGGACGGGTCACACGAGGAGGAGCGGTGAGCGTGCCGGAGGAGCACCCGTTCGTCGCGGCGGTGAAGCCGCTGGTGGACGCGATCGGCGGTGAGATGGTCCCGCCGGACGCCGCTGGGGGCGACGACGTCGTGCTCGCCTGGGAAGGGCGCGAGGTACTGGCTGTGCGGCTGCCCCACCTCTCCGAGTCCCTCGACCACCTCCTCGCCGAACTGGAGCGGCGCCACGGCAAGCCGCTGGCAGAGCTGGACCGCAGGTCCAAGCAGTCGGTGGTGCGGACCCTCGAGGCTCGCGGTGCCTTCTCCGTCCGGCACGGGGTGGAGACCGTGGCGGGAGCCCTCGGTGTCAGCCGTTTCACCGTCTACAACTACCTCAACCGGGAGAACGCCGCGCGCCACCGGGGGTGACGGCACACGAGCCGTTCTTCAACAAAGTGTTGACGCGTGCCGGTGCGGGTACTTAGCTGTATCCCAGCCCGATCCGCACACGGCTCCGGAGGCCTTCGTGACGTCGAGTCCCACACCGGGCCTGGCCTGGTTGAACACCGTCGACGACGGGGCGGCCCGAGCCGCACTGACCGAGGTCTGCGCCTCGACCGCCTGGGTGGACCGTCTCCTTTCGGGACGCCCGTACGCCGACGGGGAGGCCCTGTGCGCCGCCAGCGACGACGCCATGGCCGCTCTCGATGCCGCGGACCTCGACGAAGCGACGGCCGCCCATCCGCCCATCGGCCGGCCCCGCCCCTCGGACCCGGCCTCCGCCCGCGAACAGCGCGGCATGACGGGCGCCCCGGAGGCGCTCAAGGAGCAGATGCTCGGGATGAACCTGCAGTACCAGGAGAGGTTCGGGCACGTGTTCCTGATCTGTGCCACCGGCCTCACCGGGGAACAGATGCGGGACGCGCTCGCCGAGCGCCTCGGCAACACGCCGGAACGCGAACGCGAGAACGTCCGCACCGAACTGGTGAAGATCAACCGCATCCGGCTGACCCGCCTCGCGCACGAAGGAGACAGGCGATGAGCGCCGCCGCAGCACCCCCCGACACACCGGCCACCACGGTCTCCACCCACATCCTGGACACCGCCGCGGGCCGTCCCGCAGCGGGGGTCGCCGTCCGGCTGTCCGTCCGGGACGACAACAGCGGCGCCTGGTCCGTGCACGGCGAGTCGAGGACCGACGAGGACGGACGCTGCAAGGACCTTCCGGCTCTCCCGGAAGGCACCGCACAGGTGCGACTGCGCTACGAGGTGGAGCCGTACCTCGCACCCGGGGCGGGACCCGCCGACCGGCACGCCGCGGAGCAGCAGGACCGCCGGCCGTTCTTCCCCGAGGTCACGACCACCTTCACGGTGAACCCGGGCGAGCACTACCACGTACCGCTGCTGCTCAACCCGTTCGGCTACTCCGTGTACCGAGGGAGCTGACATGACCGCAATGTCCCGCCCGGTGGTTCTCGGCCAGAACCAGTACGGCAAGGCGGAGAACCGCGTCGTCAAGATCACACGCGACGGGGACACCCACCACATCAAGGACCTGAACGTCTCCGTCGCCCTGTCGGGCGCCATGGACGACGTCCACTACTCGGGGTCCAACGCCAACGTGCTGCCCACGGACACCACGAAGAACACCGTCTTCGCGCTCGCCAAGGAGCACGGGATCGCCTCCGCCGAGGAGTTCGGCATCCACCTGGCCCGCCACTTCGTCACGAGCCAGGACCCGATCCACCGGGCACGCATCCGCGTGGAGGAGTACGCCTGGGAACGCATCGCCTGCTCCGACGCCAACTCGCGCTTCATCGGCGCCGACGAGGTGCAGCACTCCTTCGTCCGCAAGGGACAGGAGACCCGCACCGCGCAGATCACCTTCGACGGCGAAGGCTTCGAGGTGCTCTCCGGGCTCGCCGGCCTCACGGTGCTGAACTCCACCAACAGCGAGTTCCACGGCTTCCGCAAGGACCGCTACACCACACTGAAGGAGGACTACGACCGAATTCTCGCCACGGAGGTCACCGCCGTGTGGCGCCACTCCTGGAGCGGCGACGAGCAGCGCATGCCGCGCTGGGACAGGTCGTACACCGAGACCAGGAGACACATGCTGCAGGCCTTCGCCGAGACGTACTCCCTCTCCCTCCAGCAGACGCTCTACCAGATGGGCGCACGCGTCATCGACAGCCGGTCGGAGCTGGAGGAGATCCGGTTCTCCATGCCCAACAAGCACCACTTCAAGGTGGATCTGGAGCCGTTCGGGATCGCGAACGAGGCCGCCGACGGCGCCGTCTACCACGCGGCCGACCGCCCGTACGGCCTCATCGAGGCCACGGTCCTGCGCGACGGGGCCGATGCGCGCATCCCCGTCGACATGACCAATCTCTGACCCGGCCGACCGGGCGCGGCACGCACCTGCGATATTTCGGCCTCCGGGACACAACGCAGCGGTGGCGCGTCCGCCGCACCGCGGAGCACGAGACACGAGGAACCACACATGGCAGAGCGAACCGAGCGCATCGTCATCGAGAACTGCGCTCTCGCGACCGTCGACGCCGACGACACGGAGCACGCCTCCGGCCACGTCGTCGTCGCGGGCAATCGCATCGAGTCCGTCGGCGCCGGCCCGGCACCGGACGGCCTGGAGAACGTGGTACGACGTGTCGACGGCACCGGTCACCTGGCCACGCCCGGCCTGGTCAACACCCACCACCACTTCTACCAGTGGATCACCCGCGGCCTGGCGCAGGACTGCAATCTCTTCGACTGGCTCGTCTCCCTCTACCCCACCTGGGCGCGCATCGACGAGCAGATGGTCCGCGCCGCCGCCCAAGGCTCGCTGGCGATGATGGCCCGCGGCGGCGTCACCACCGCGATGGACCACCACTACGTGTTCCCGCGCGGAGCCGGCGACCTGCTGGGCGCCGAGATCGCGGCCGCCCGCGACATGGGTGTCCGCTTCACCGCGGCCCGCGGATCCATGGACCGCGGCGAGTCGGACGGAGGACTGCCGCCGGACTTCGCCGTCGAAAGCACGGAGGACGCCCTGCGCGCCACCGAGGAGGCCGTCGACCGGCACCACGACCCCTCCTTCGGTTCCATGCTGCACATCGCCGTAGCCCCCTGCTCGCCGTTCTCCGTCTCCACCGAACTCCTCCGCCAGGCAGCCGACCTGGCCCGGCGCAAGGGAGTGCGCCTCCACACCCACGGCTCGGAGACCGTGGAGGAGGAGAAGTTCTGCCACGAACTGTTCGGCAAGGGCCCCACCGACTACCTGGAGTCCACGGGGTGGCTGGGCGACGACGTCTGGATGGCGCACTGCGTCCACATGAACGACTCCGACATCGCGGCCTTCGCCCGCACCGGCACCGGCGTCGCCCACTGCCCCTCCTCCAACGCCCGGCTCGCGGCGGGGATCGCCCGGGTCCCCGACATGCTCGCGGCGGGAGTGCCCGTCGGGCTCGGCGTGGACGGCACCGCCTCCAACGAGTCGGGAGAACTCCACACCGAGCTGCGCAACGCCCTGCTGATCAACCGGCTGGGCAGCCACCGGGAGAAGGCCCTGAACGCACGCCAGGCGCTGCGACTGGGCACGTACGGCGGCGCCCGCGTGCTGGGCCGTGAGGCGGAGATCGGCTCGCTGGAGCCCGGCAAGCTCGCCGACCTGGTGCTGTGGAAGCTGGACGGTCTCGCTCACGCGTCCATCGCCGACCCCGTCGCCGCGCTGGTGCTCGGCGCACCCGCCCCGGTCACGCTGTCGCTGATCGACGGTCGCCCGGTCGTGGAACAGGGACGTCTGACCACGGCGGACGAGGACGCGATCGCACGCAGCACCCGGGACGAGGCAGCCCGCCTGACCCGCATCGCCGCCGCGGGGTGAGGAGTCCGCAACCCGTACGGCGGACCGCCCGACTCCGGCCGGGAGGGACGGCTCCCGGCCGGTTCCGGGCAGCGAGCGGGCTGCCCGGAAGGTTCGCCCCCGAGGCGCGGCAGCGTACGCGCCCCGGGGGCGGCCCGTAGCCCGGGGCCGACGGCTGCCCGGAAGCACAGCGAGCAGGACCGACCCGGACCGAGCACAACCGAGCAGGACGCACCACCTCCCTGAAACCGGGTGCCGTGAGGCACACGTCCGAACGACAGGAGGAACCGCCGTGGCCGAGCCCCCCGGGCCCACCCCGCAGCGCACTTCCGGGAGGGACGGCGGAGATCCGCCGGGCGCACCCGCACCCGCCCCGAAGCATCCGGTCGACCGTTCGCTGCCGCCCGCCAGACTGTTCACCACCGGGCTTCAGCACGTCGCGGCCATGTACGCAGGCGTGGTCGCGCCGCCCCTCATCGTCGGTGTGGCCGTGGGGCTGTCCCCCACAGAACTGACCTTCCTCATGGGAGCGAGTCTGTTCACCGCCGGCATCGCAACCCTGCTGCAGACGCTCGGCGTGTGGCGGATCGGAGCGCGACTGCCGTTCGTCAACGGCGCCACCTTCGCGGGAGTCGCCCCCATGCTGGCGATCGTCGAGGGGGAGTCGAAGGCGGACGCTCTGCCGGTGATCTTCGGCGCGGTGATGGTGGCGGGTGCTTTGGGGTTCCTGTTCGCGCCGTTCTTCTGCAAGCTCGTCCGCTTCTTTCCGCCCGTGGTCACCGGTACGGTCATCACGCTCATCGGCGTGTCCCTGCTTCCCGTGGCCTTCACCTGGGCGCAGGGCGGCGACCCGGAGGCGACGGGATACGGCTCCGGACGGAACCTGGCGATGGCAGCCGTCACGCTGGCCGCCGTCCTCGTCCTCCGCCGCTTCACCCGGGGCTTCCTCCAGCAGATCGCCGTACTGCTCGGCATGGCGGCCGGCACCCTGCTCGCGGTGCCCGTGGGCATCACCGACTTCGGAGCACTGGGCGACGCGTCCCTCGTCGGCTTCCCCACCCCCTTCCACTTCGGCGCACCGCAGTTCCACCCCGCGGCAGTGGTGTCCCTGTGCGTCGTCATGCTCGTCTCGATGACGGAATCCACCGCGGACATGCTGGCGCTGGGAGAGGTCGTCGGGCGTCCCGTCGACGAGCGGACGATCGCGGCAGGTCTGCGTGCCGACACCCTGGGGTCCTTCCTGAGCCCCTTCTTCAACGGTTTCACCTGCAGCGCCTTCGCCCAGAACATCGGCCTGGTGGCGATGACGCGCATCCGCAGCCGCTTCGTGGTGGCGGCCGGTGGCGGCATCCTCGTCCTCATGGGGCTGTGTCCCGTCGCCGCCGCAGTCGTGTCGGCGGTGCCCCTCCCCGTGCTGGGAGGAGCCGGAGTGGTGTTGTTCGGATCGGTCGCGGCCAGCGGCATCCGGACACTGGTCCGGGCGGGGTTGGAAAAGGACGGCAACGTGGTCGTGGTGGCGGTCTCGCTGGCGGTGGGGATCATCCCCATCACCGCCCCTGCGTTCTACGACGCCTTTCCCGAAAGCGCCCGCATCGTGCTCGACTCGGGCATATCGACCGGCTGCCTCGCCGCGATCCTGCTCAACCTCTTCTTCAACCACCTCGGCGGATCCGCACAGCGGCCCGGTCCCGCCGAGGTTCCGGAACCGGCCGACACGCAGGCACCGGGCGCCGGTTAGGGGTCTCCCGGGCAGGTGCGGTCGGGCCGTGCGGGCGGCGCCCGTCGCATACCGAATGCGTATCGATGACGGACGGTCGGATGCGCCCGCACGACCGCCCCGACCTGCGATGCCGCGCGCTTCCGTGTCGGTGGTCGCACTCCGGGCCGCCGACACGTCGGTGACGACGGAATCGGGCCCGGAGGTGCTGGGTCACAATGATCCTTCAGCACGTGAGAAGGAGCCCCCCGCAGTGCACGCCACTCGTCGTCGCTTCCTCGCCGGATCCGCCACCGCTCTCGGCATCGCCGGAGCCAGTGCGGCTGTGAGCGAACTCGCCCTGGGCCGCATGCCCGAGCCGCATCCCGCCAAACATCCCAACGTCGTCGTCGTGCTCGCGGACGACCTGGGATACGGCGAACTCGGCTGCTACGGCCAGGAACTCATCAAGACCCCTCGCATCGACGAACTCGCCGACGAGGGACTGCGGTTCACCACCGCATACGCACCGGCCCCGGTCTGTGCCCCGGCCCGCTGCTCCATGCTGACGGGACTGCACAGCGGCCATGCCGCCGTCCGCACCAACCCGATGGCCGGGCCGCAGCAGTCGCTCGGCGACGAGGACACCACCTTCGCCGAGCTCCTGCGGGACCAGGGCTACCGGACGGCGTGCGTCGGCAAGTGGGGGTTCGGCCCGCAGGAGCCCGACCAGCCCAGCCACCCCAACAACCGGGGCTTCGACGAGTTCTACGGATACATCGGTCACCACGCCGCCCACGACTACTATCCGGCCTCGCTGTGGCGGAACGGCCGGACCGTCCGGATCCCCGGCAACCTGGCGGGACGACGCGACACCTACGCCCCGGACCTCTTCCGCGAGCGCGCACTGGACTTCGTGCGCCACCACGTCGAGGCGCAGCGGGCAGAGCGGGAGGGCGAGGGCGACGGACTCCCCGCGCGTCCGTTCCTCCTCTACTACTCGCCCAACGTGCCCCACGCGCCCAGTCGCCGCCTGGAGGAGGCCGGGTACGCCACCCGGCCCTGGACGAAGGCGAACCGCGGCCACGCGGCGCAGGTCACCCACCTCGACGACACGGTCGGTGCCCTGGTCGACCTGCTCCGCGAGTCGGGGGCCGACCGCAACACCCTCGTCCTGGTCACCAGCGACAACGGCGCCCATCAGGAGGGGCGTGTCGATCCGACGCGTTTCGCGGCGACGGGTCCGCTCCGCGGCGTCAAACGCAACCTGTACGAAGGAGGCATTCGCGTGCCCCTCGTGGTCTGGGGTCCGGGCCGGGTCGAGCCGGGCACCGTGAGCGACCGTCAGACGCCGTTGACCGACGTCCTGCCCACGCTCACCGAACTCGCCGGCGCGCCGACACCGAAGGGGATCGACGGCCTGTCGCTCGCCGGAGTCCTCGGCGGATCCGGGACTCCGCGCAGCCACCCGTACCTGTACTGGTACCGCAACGATCCCTACGTCACCTCGATGTCGCAGGCCGCCGACCACGGCCGTGCCCTGCAGGCCTGCGAGGCCGTGCGCAGCGGTGACTGGAAGCTGGTGCGGTTCGCGCCGGGCCGGGACCGGACCGTGCCGGACAGCCGCTGGGACGTCGAGCTGTACAACCTGCGGGACGATCCCCGCGAGCGGCACGACGTCTCCGCCCAGCATCCGCGGACCGTGAACCGCCTGGTGGAGCTGATCCACCGCGCATGGGTGGAGCCGGAGCCGCTCCCCGCCTGAGGCGGCGGGCGCCCCGGGAAGCCGGCGACCGCCGGCGCGGCGTCAGCATCCCGGGGTCAAGAACTCGCACCACACCGCCTTGCCGGTGCCGCGCGACTCCACGTCCCAGGTGTCCGACAGACGGTCCACCAGCAGCAGCCCCCGGCCGGAGAGGCCGGACCCGCCCGGGTGGCGCACCTGCGGCAGTGTGCTGGAGCGGTCGGTGACCTCGATGCGGAGCCGCGGTAGGTCTCCGCCGAGCGGACGGGCGGTCACCAGGGCGCCGCCGCCGGCGTGCAGCAGGGCGTTGGTCACCAGTTCGTCGACCACCAGCGCCACGTCGTCCGCACGGTCCGCCGCCCCCCAGGAGCGGGCCGCCGCGTGCACCATGCGACGCACCGCGGCGAGCGACTCGGGGTCCCGCGGTGCGACGTGCCGGTGGAGGCGGCGCCCGGGCGGCGAGACCGCGCTCCCCTCGCGGTGCAGCAGCACCAGGGCCAGGTCGTCCGTGCCGCTCCAGGCCTCCGGCACCTCGCAGAGCCGGTCGGCGAGCCGGGGGAGGGAGGAGGGGCCGGTGCGGATCGTCCCGGCCAGTTCCGCGATGCCCTGGTCCAGGTCGACACCCGGCCGTTCGACGAGTCCGTCGGTGAACAGCACGAGCGTCTCCCCCGATTCCAGTTCCAGCGTCGTCACGGGGTAGGAGGGCGTGCCGAAGTCGGCCGACAGTCCGAGCGGCAGGGCGCCCGTCACCGGGAACGGGCGGCAGCCGCCGTCCGCGCGCCGCAGCAACGGCACCGGGTGGCCCGCCCGGACGATGCTCAGCCAGCCCGTCGCCGGGTCGGCCTCGACGTACAGGCAGGTGGCGAAGCGGTCGGCGTCCAGGTCGTGCAGGAAGGACGAGGCCCGGGCCATCACGGTGGCCGCGGGGTGCCCCTCCGCGGCGTACGCGCGCAGCACGATGCGCAGTTGGCCCATGACCGCGGCGGCGTCGGTGTCGTGGCCCTGGACGTCGCCCACGACCGCGGCGACCCTGCCGCCGGGGAGCGGGACGATGTCGTACCAGTCGCCGCCGATGTCGCGGCCCTGCTGCGCGGACCGGTAGCGGACCTCGGCCCGCACCCCGGGGATGGTCGGGAGCGTGCGCGGGAGCATGGCCCGTTGCAGTCCCTCGGCCAGCTCGTGCTCCTGCTCGAACAGTCGTGCACGCTGGAGGCTCTGAGCGATGCTACTGGTCAGCGCCGTGAGGAGGGCGCGTTCCTCGCTCGAGAAGGAGTGCTTGTCGCGGTACACGAGTCCGATGGCCCCCTGCGCCTCGCCCTGGGCGATCAGAGGAAGGAAGGCGGCAGCGCTCCATCCGATCTCCCTCGCCCAGGGCCAGAGCGTGGGGTAGCGGCGTGCGAACTCCTCGCGGGAGACGATGTACCGGGGAGTGAGGGTGCGCGTGGTCTCGGGGAGCGGCAGCTGCTCCTCCATGCGCCGCCGGCTCATCGGCAGCTGACCGCTCAGTTCCCCCTCGCTGTACAGCTGCATCCGCCCGTCCTCGACGAGCCCGACGACGACGCTGACCACGCCGAGCCGGTCCAGACCCCGCGAGCTCCCGAGCGCTTCGAGCACCTCGCGCACCGTGCGGGCGTGCGCGAGTCCCGCCGTCGTCGCCTCGACCACGTCGGTGTGGAGGGAGTGCTGCGCCGCCCGGGCCGGCAGCGGCTCACCGTGCGGGCCGACCTCGTCGGGGGCGTCCCGCAGGATGCCGATGACGCGGCTCGGGGTGCCGTCCACCGACCGGCGGACGGCACCCCGGGCGTGCGTCCACCTCTCGGAGCCGTCCGCTCCGCGGATCCGGAAGTAGGTGCCGAAGGTCGCGCGGCCGCTCCGGAGCGCGCCGGCGATCAGTCGTTCCAGGCGCTGTGCCTCGGCCCGGGGCAGCCGTGCACCCAGTGTGCGCGGGCAGTCGTCGTATTCGTCCTCCACCAGGCCGAAGAGGGTGAGGGCCGGCCCGTCCAGGTGCAGCACGCCGCGGTTCAGGTCCCAGTCGAAGGATCCCGCCCGGTTGAGCGCGAGCGCCTCGCCGGGGCCGGCGGGCCAGGGCACGGGCGGCGGCCCGCCGCCCGGCGGCGCCCCTCGAGTGTCCATGCGCCCCAGGGTGGCACCGCCCCGGCCGCTGCGCGACCAGGGCGGGAGCCGCCGGGGCAGGCCCCGGGATGCTCAGTCCAGCAGCTCGTAGGCCGGGAGTGTGAGGAAGGCGGCGTAGTCCTCGTCGAGCGCCACCCGGAGCAGGAGGTCGTGGGCCTGCTGCCAGCGGCCCGCGGCGAACGCCTCCTCGCCGGTCTCCTCGCGGATCGCGGCCAGATCCTCGGCCGCGATGTCCCGGACCAGGGCGGGCGTCACCCGTTCGCCGGTGTCGAGGACGACCCCGGCGTTCACCCACTGCCAGATCTGGGAGCGGGAGATCTCGGCCGTCGCGGCGTCCTCCATCAGGCCGAAGATCGCCACCGCTCCGAGGCCGCGGAGCCAGGCCTCGATGTACCGGATGCCGACCTGCACGGCGTTGCGCAGGCCCTCACGCGTGGGTTCGGCCTCGAGGGAGTCGACGGCGATCAGGTCGGCGGCCGAGACCTCGACGTCCTCGCGCAGCCGGTGTTTCTGGTGCGGTCCGTCGCCCAGGACGGCGTCGAAGGAGGCCTGCGCGATCGGCACGAGGTCGGGATGGGCGACCCAGGAACCGTCGAAGCCGTCGGCGGCCTCCCGGTCCTTGTCGCTGCGGACCTTGGCCAGTGCCTGTTCGTTGGCCTCCGGGTCGCGGCGGTTCGGGATGAAGGCTGCCATCCCGCCGATGGCGTGCGCGCCGCGCTTGTGGCAGGTACGGACCAGCAGTTCGGTGTAGGCCCGCATGAAGGGGGCGGTCATGGTCACCGCGTTCCGGTCCGGGAGGACGAACCGCTCCCCGCCGTCCCGGAAGTTCTTCACGAGGGAGAACAGGTAGTCCCAGCGTCCCGCGTTCAGGCCGGAGGCGTGGTCGCGCAGTTCGTGGAGGATCTCGTCCATCTCGTAGGCGGCGGTGATGGTCTCGATGAGCACGGTGGCGCGGATGGTTCCCTGCGGGATGCCGCACCGGTCCTGGGCGAACACGAAGACGTCGTTCCACAGCCGCGCCTCGAGGTGGGACTCGGTCTTGGGGAGGTAGAAGTACGGGCCCTTCCCCATGTCGAGCAGCCGCCGGGCGTTCCGCAGGAAGTAGAGGCCGAAGTCCACCAGGGCGCCCGGTACCGGACGGCCGTCGACCTCGATGTGCCGCTCGTCCAGGTGCCAGCCCCGGGGGCGCATCACCACGGTGGCCCGTTCCTGAGCCGGGCGGAGCCGGTAGGACTTCCCGCGCTCGTCGGTGAAGTCGATGCGGTTCTCGTAGGCATCCGTCAGGTTGAGTTGCCCTCCGACGACGTTCTCCCAAGTGGGGGCGGAGGCGTCCTCGAAGTCGGCCAGCCAGATCCGGGCGCCCGAGTTGAGCGCGTTGACCGTCATCTTCCGGTCCGTGGGGCCGGTGATCTCCACCCGGCGGTCCTGGAGCGCGGGCGGGCACGGCGCGACCTGCCAGTCGCCCTCGCGCACCTCGGCCGTCCCGGGGAGGAAGTCCAGCGTGCTGGTGCGGGCGATCTCGGCCCGCCGGGCCGCGCGTTCGGCCAGCAGTTCGTCGCGGCGCGGGGTGAACCGGCGGTGCAGTTCGGCCAGGAACGCGAGGGCCTCCTCGGTCAGGACCTCGTCCTGGCGGGGGATCGGGTCGGCGTGGACGCGGGCCGAGGGCGACGGCGCTGGTGCGGACATGTCGGGTCACTCCTTGCGGGCGGTGCGGGGTGCCCACGGGGCACTCGGGTCGCGACGGACCGGCTCGTTTCTGTGAAGTGGAGACTAGATTCCTCATAGTGGAATCTCAAGGGATTCCGGTGTGCGGCGGGCGGAGCTGTCACGGCGCGAGCCGGGACAGGTCCTCCGGTGTGTCGATGTCGGCGGGAACGGCGACGTCGCCGCACTCCACCAGCCGTATCCGCGCCGCGTGCTGCTGCAGGTAGCCGCGTGCCCCGCGGTCGCCGCCGGCACAGGCGGCGACGCCCGCCCAGTGCCGCGCGCCCAGCAGTACGGGATGCCCACGGCGGCCTCCGTAGGAGGCGGCGGCGAGGGTCTCGGGGGAGTGGTAGGCGCCGCGCACCCGGGACACCGCGCGCGCACCGATGCCCGGCTGGTCCACCAGGAGGACCAGTGCGGCCTCCGCGGACGTGCCGCCCAGCGCCGCGAGTCCCCGCCGGAGCGAGGAGCCCATGCCCTCCTCCCAGCCGGGGTTCTCCACGACGACGCATCCCGAGAGGTCCGCCGCCTCGCGCACCTCGTCCGCGCGGGCCCCCAGGACGACATGCACCGTCGGGGTGCAGCCGCCGTCCCGAGCCGCGGCGACGGCGTGTTCCACCAGCGGGCGGCCGTGGTGCCGCAGCAGGGCCTTGGGGCGCCCGCCCAGCCGCCGACCGGCTCCGGCGGCGAGGACGAGGGCGGCGACCCGTCCGTGCGGGGGGTGCGTGCGGTCCATGCGCTCCATCATGCGCCCCGTCCCCTCGCCGACCGTGTCGTCGCGGGCCGTGCCCCCTCGTCGACCGCTCGCGGAGGTGCGGCGCGCCGGATCAGCGGGTGTGCGCAGGCGCGGTGAGGGCGGCCGAGAGGTCCCGTGCCACCTCCCGCAGCAGCGGGGCGAAGCGGTCCGTCGCCGCCTCGGTCAGGCGGCCCGCCGGGCCCGAGACGGACAGGGCGGCCGGAGTGGGTGCCTCGGGCACGGCCACGGCGACGCACCGCACCCCGATCTCCTGCTCGCCGTCGTCCACCGCATACCCCGTCTCCCGCACCGTGGCCAGTGCGTCCAGGAAGGCGTCCGGGGTGGTGAGCGTCCTCTCCGTGGCGGCCGGCATGCCGGTGCGGGACAGCAGTGCCCGCACCTCGTCGGCCGGGGCGTACGCCAGCAGCGCCTTGCCCACGCCCGTCGTGTGCGGCAGCACCCGGCGGCCGACCTCGGTGAACATCCGCATCGAATGCCGCGAGGGCACCTGTGCGACGTAGACCATCTCGTCGCCGTCCAGCAGCGCCATGTTCGCCGTCTCGCCCGTCTCCTCCACCAGGCGCGCCAGGTGCGGGCGCGCCCAGGAGCCGAGCAGCCGGGACGCACCCTCGCCCAACCGGATGAGCCGCGGCCCCAGCGCGTAGCGCCGGTTGGGCTGCTGGCGCACGTAGCCGCAGGAGACCAGAGTCCGCATGAGCCGGTGGATCGTGGGCAACGGCAGGCCGCTGCTGCCGGACAGTTCGCTCAACCCCACCTCGCCACCGGCAACGGCCATCCGCTCCAGCAGGTCGAAGGCACGCTCGAGGGACTGGACCCCACCCGGCGTGGCGGTACGGGAGGCCGGGGGCTGCTGCTCGGCGGACGGCGGCACGTCGCGTTCCTTTCCTGCGGTTCAGCCGCATGGTACCGGCCCGCGCACCGCCGGTTCCGGGCCGAGCCCCGCATCGTGCCCGGTCACCCCCGGTCCTGCCCGGGCCGGGGTTGACGAAGATTCCCCGCGGGGGAAAACTTCTCAACAGAACGTTGAATTTCCGCCCTGCGGAAGAACCCGAGGAGGCTTCGAGTGGCCGACGACCGACTCGTGCTGCGCTCGACCCGCGTGATCACGCCGGAGGGCAGCCGTGCGGCGTCCGTCGTCGCCGTCGACGGCATGATCGACGCCGTCCTGCCGCACGACGCGCCGCTCCCGGCGGGAGCCCGCACCGTCGAGCTCGGCGACGACGCCCTGCTGCCCGGCCTCGTGGACACCCACGTCCACGTCAACGACCCCGGGCGCAGCGCGTGGGAAGGATTCGCCACCGCCACCGGCGCCGCCGCGGCCGGAGGCATCACCACGCTGCTCGACATGCCCCTCAACTCGATCCCCCCGACCACCACCGTCGACCACCTGCGCACCAAGCGCCACGTCGCCCGCGACAAGGCGCACATCGACACCGGCTTCTGGGGCGGGGCGGTGCCGGGAAACCTCGCGGACCTGCGTCCGCTGCACGACGCCGGAGTGTTCGGCTTCAAGTGCTTCCTCTCGCCCTCGGGAGTCGAGGAGTTCCCCGAACTCGACCCCCGGCAGCTGGAGGAGGCCCTCACCGAGATCGCCTCGTTCGACGGCCTCCTGATCGTCCACGCCGAGGACCCGGACCGGCTGACCGACGCCCCGCAGCGCCCCGGCGGCCGCTACGCCGACTTCCTCGCCTCGCGCCCCCGCGAGGCGGAGCACGAGGCCGTCGCCCGGCTCATCGGACTCGCCCGCCGCCTCGACGCCCGCGTCCACATCCTCCACCTGTCCTCGGCCGCCGCTCTCCCGGCGATCGCGGCGGCCCGCAGCGAGGGAGTCCGCCTGACGGTCGAGACCTGCCCCCACTTCCTCACCCTCACCGCCGAGGAGGTGCCCGACGGGGCGACGGAGTTCAAGTGCTGCCCGCCCATCCGGGAGCGGACGAACCAGGACGCCCTGTGGCGCGGTCTCGCCGACGGCACCCTCGACTGCGTGGTCTCCGACCACTCGCCCTGCACCGCGGACCTGAAGACGCCCGACTTCATGGACGCCTGGGGCGGCATCTCCTCGCTGCAGCTCGGACTCCCCGCCGTGTGGACCGAGGCCCGCCGCCGCGGGCACACCCTGCACCAGGTCGCGCAGTGGATGTCCACCGGCCCCGCACGCCTCGCCGGGCTCCGGGACCGCGGCGCCGTCGAGGCGGGACGGCGGGCCGACTTCACCGTGCTGGCCCCCGAGGAAACCTTCTCCGTCGACCCCGCGGACCTGCACCACCGCAACCGGGTCACCGCCTACGCGGGCCGCACGCTGCACGGCGTGGTGCGCTCCACCTGGCTGCGGGGCGAACAGATCACCGACGGCACCCGGCTCCTGGGCAGGACCGGCCGACTCCTCGAGAGGACCTCCGCATGAACGCGGCGACACCCGCGATCCCCCGGCACACCGGCGACGCGAACCCCTACGGCGGCGGCGACCCCTGGGCGGACTACCGCAGCGCCGACCTGCCGTTCGCCTCGCTGGCAGACCTCGCCGACCGGAGGCTGGGCGCCGGGGTGATCGCCGCCAACGACGAGTTCTTCGCGGAGCGGGAGAACCTCCTCAACCCCGAAACACCCGTGTTCGATCCGGAGCGATTCGGCCACAAGGGCAAGATCATGGACGGCTGGGAGACCCGGCGGCGCCGCGGCGCGGACGCCGACACGCCCCACCCGGACGCCGACGACCACGACTGGGCGCTGATCCGCCTCGGCGTACCCGGGGTGATCCGGGGGCTCGTGGTCGACACCGCACACTTCCGCGGCAACCACCCCCGCGCCGTTTCCGTCCAGGCCACTGCCGTCCCGGGGACGCCCGGTCCCGGTGAGCTGCTCGGCCCGGACGTGGAATGGACCGAACTGGTGCCCCCCACCGAGGTCGGCGGGCACGCCGCCAACGGCTTCGAGGTCTCCGTCGAGCGCCGCTTCACCCACGTCCGGCTGGTCCAGCACCCCGACGGAGGCGTCGCGCGCCTGCGGGTCCATGGCGAGGCGGCGCCCGACCCGGCCTGGCTCGCGGCGCTCGGCACCTTCGACCTCGTCGCACTGGAGAACGGCGGCACCGTTCAGGACGCCTCCGACCGCTTCTACTCGCCGCCCGCCAACACCATCCGGCCCGGCCGCTCACGCCGCATGGACGACGGCTGGGAGACCCGCCGGCGCCGCGACACCGGACACGACTGGATCCGCTACGCGCTGACCGAGCAGGCCGTGATCCGCGCCGTCGAGATCGACACCGCCTGCCTCAAGGGGAACGCCGCCGGGTGGGCGGCGCTGCACGGCCGCGACAGCGAGAGCAGTGAGTGGCGCGAGCTGCTGCCCCGCACCCGCCTGCAACCCGACACCCTCCACCGCTTTCTGCTCACCGACGCCCCGGCCGTCACCCACGTCCGCCTGGACGTCTTCCCGGACGGCGGAATCTCCCGGCTGCGGCTGCACGGTTCGCTCACCGCGCCGGGCGCGCGGCGGCTCGCCGAACGCCACCGCGAACTCGGGGGCTGAGGAACCACGTTCCCGGCCGGCCGGCGGGCAGCCCCGGGGCGCCCGCCGCCGGACGCGGCGCCGATGAGGCGACGGCCGCACCGGGACGGGCCCCACCGGCCCTGGGTCGGGAAGGCCGTAGCGGGTACGCTCGCCCGGACAGGACTGCAGGTGGCACAGGTGGGAGAGCGTCGTGGCGACCGGACCCGAAGCCGTGACATGCGGCGAGGCGATGCTGCTCATGCTCGCCGAGACCGGAGTGCCCCTCGACCGCGCGGTCGACTTCCGCCGTTCGGTGACCGGAGCGGAGCCGGTCGTCGCTGCCGGACTGGCCCGCCTCGGCCACCGCACGCGATGGCTGGGCAGACTCGGCGCCGACGCGGTCGGAGAAGCGGTGCTCCGGGAACTGCGGGCCGACGGCGTCGACGTCTCCTGGACCTCCTTCGACCCGGACGCCCCCACCGGTCTGGTGCTCCGCGACAGCCGCCCCGAGGACGTGGCCGACGCGCAGTACTACGGCGCCGGATCGGCAGGCTCCCGGCTCGCCGCGCACGACCTCCCGCCGGAGGCGCTCGCGGGCACCCGTCTCGTCCACGTCTCCGGCATCACCCCGATGCTCTCGCCCCTCGCCGCCCAGGCCGTCCACCGGCTGGTCATGCTCGCGCGGCAGTCCGGCGCGGCGTTCAGCTTCGCCCCGACGGTGCGCGGCAGGCTGGGCACCGACCACGAATGGATGCGGGTCGTCGGCCCCCTGATGCGCGAGGCCGACCTCGTCGTCGCGAGCGAGGACGAACTGGAACTGCTGCTGGGCGGCGGCGGCGAACAGGCGGCCAAGGCCCTCCTCGAACTCGGACGCGCGCACCTCGTCGTGGTCACCAGGCCGGACGGCTCCGCCGTCGCCGTCGGGCGAGAAGGGCGATGGGTCCACGAGCCGGTGGCGGGACGCACCGGCCCGGCCGGCGAGGCGTTCACCGCCGGCTGGCTGTCCGCCTGGCTGCGCAACGTGGAGCCGGAGCGCGCCCTGGCCGAGGCGGCCTGCGTCGCGGCGCTCGCCGCCGAGGCGCCCGGCGACACCACCGGACTGCCCACCGCGGCGGGACGCGATCGCGCCGTCGCCCGGCTGCGCTGACCGCGGCACTCCGGTTCCGTCCGGCAGTGCACCGGTTGGCTGAAACGCCCGCTCCGCGTGTCCGCACCGCCTGCCTAGGGTGGGGAGGCAGACGGTGCGGCGGCGCAAGGGGAGGCCATGACGACCGACGCGAGGACCCAACTGCCGGAGATCGTGGACCTGGCGGCACTGGGGGACGACTTCACCCGCGACCCGTACCCGGTCTACGCTGACCTCCGGGCACGCGGCCCGGTGCACCGCGTGAGGCTTCCCAGCGGGGCCGAGGCCTGGCTGGTCGTGGGCTACGACGCCGCCAAGGCGACACTCACCGACCCCCGCCTCTCCAAGGACTGGGACAACGCCGCACCGGAACTCGGCCTGATGCCCGTCGCGTCCGGCAGGCACATGCTCGCCACCGACCCTCCCGACCACGCACGGTTGCGCAGGCTGGTGGCGAAGGAGTTCACCGCCCGACGGATCGAAGCGCTCGCCCCCCGCGTGCAGCAGATGACCGATTACCTGCTCGACGAGATGCTGGCCCGTCCCGACGGCCGCGCCGACCTCGTCGACGCCCTGGCCTACCCCCTGCCGCTCGGCGTCATCTGCGAACTGCTCGGTGTGCCCGGCCTCGACCGGGAGCGCTTCCGCCGCTGGACCGACACCCTCGTCGTCGCCCACGGCGCACCGGAGACCGAGGCGGCGGTCGCCGCGCTCACCGACTACCTGACCCGGCTGATCGACCGGAAGCGCGACGCCCCCGGCGACGACCTGCTCAGCGTCCTCATCCGCACCACCGACGACGACGGCGACCGGCTGTCCGGCGACGAACTGCTCGGTATGACCTGGCTGCTCCTCATCGCCGGGCACGAGACGACCGCCAATCTCATCGCCAACGGTGTGCTGGCACTCCTGCGGCACCCGGAACAGCTCGCCGCACTGCGCGCCGACCTCTCCCTGGTGGACGAGGCGGTCGAGGAGATGCTGCGCTACGACGGGCCCGTGGAGACCCCGACCTACCGCTTCACGCTGGAGCCGGCCGAGATCGGCGGCACGGTCGTGCCCGGCGGAGGGCAACTGGTGCTCCCCGTCCTCGCCGACGCCGATCGCGACCCGGCACGCTTCCCGGCCCCGGACCGCTTCGACATCCGCCGCGGTCGTTCCGGCGACGGCGAACGGCCGGGCGGACGCGGGCATCTCGCGTTCGGGCACGGCGTGCACTACTGCCTCGGGGCGCCGTTGGCGAGGCTGGAGGCACGCATCGCGCTCCGCAGCCTGCTCGCCCGGGTGCCCCGGCTGTCCCTGGACGCCGCTCCCGAGACGCTGCCGTGGCGTGGCGGTCTGCTGATCAGGGGACCGGAACGGCTCCCCGTCCGATGGGCCGACGGTCCGCAGGTCCCGGCGGAGTCCGTTCCGCGGTAGGGGGGCCGGGCCGTCAGAGGGCGCGGCGCGCCTCCCGAAGGATCCGCCCGGTCTCCGACAGCGGCGCCGCCTGTGCGCACATCCGGTCCAGCAGCGCGCGGTAGACCGAGGTGTCGGTATCGCTGTCGTGGCAGACGGCGTCCGTGGGGTTCTCCGCGTACACCAGGTCCGGAAGCTCGGGAATGTCGAAGCGGAACAGCAGGAAGGGGCCGGTCGTGCCCGGGTGCGCGCCGCTCGAGAACGTCAGCACCTGGACCGCGACGTGCGGGAGTTCGGTCATCGCGGCAAGGCCGTCCAGTTGCCGCTGCATGGTCGCGCGGTCGCCCACCGGACGCCGCAGGACCGTTTCGTCAACGACGGCCCACAGGCGGGCCGGAGCGGAACCCGTCAGCACGGTGGCCCGTTCCGCCCGTAGCGCCAGCCGCCGCTCCAGTTCCTCCTCGGAGGCGCAGGGGAAGCGCACCCGCAGCAACGCCCGGGCGTAGTCGTCGGTCTGCAGCAGATCGGGCACGCAGTGGGGTTCGTAGGCCCGCATGAGGGAGGCCGACCCCTCCAGGCTGACCAGCTGGCCGAACCCGCCGGGCAGCAGGTCACGGTAGCGGTGCCACCAGCCCGGGCCGTTCACCTCCCCGACGCGTTCGAGGAAGGCCAGGCGCTCGTCGGGCTCCGTGCCGTACACCTGGAGCAGCTTCTCGACGTAGACCGGCTTGAGCCCGACCTCCGCCTTCTCCATGCGGCGCACCGTGGTCGGGTTGACGCTCAGTGCCTCGGCCGCCTGGTCGAAGCCGAGTCCCGCCCGCTCGCGGAGATCGCGCAGACGCAGACCGAGGACGATGTGTCCCACGGTGGGGGCCGAACGGGCATCCGGCACGAAGGAACTCCCGATGCTTGCGATCGTTCGAAAAGTGCTCCGCAGAGTGTGACATGCCGTCCGGGGAACGAACAGCCTGATGCACGCGTTCTGCACTTCGCAGAACGCCTCTTGCCATGTGCCTCGCGCGGATTGGATAGTGGAGGCCGACGGTTCGTCGCCTGCGGCGCCGAACCCCCTGCGGACGGAAGGCAGAAGTCTCGTGCCCCTCACCCACGGCTCCGCGGTGGTGACCCTTCCGGGCGACCTCGAGCCGGGGCTGCTGTCCACACGTTTCGAACTACGGGCCCACGCCGATGCGGTGGCCGACGCCCGCCGCCGCGTCCGCCGCCAGCTGCGACGGTGGGCCTTCCCGCCCGAACTCTGCGACACCGCTCAACTCCTGGTCTCGGAGCTGTTCACCAACGCGGTGCTGCACACGGACTCCGCCACCGTCGGCTGCGTGCTCCGCGCCGGCGGCAACAGGCTGCGGGTCGAGGTGCGCGACACCGGCAGCGGCACCGGGATGCCCGCCCCCCGGGACGTCGCACCCGAGGACGAGCGCGGGCGGGGTCTCCTGCTGGTTGACACCTTCGCCGAGGAGTGGGGCGTCGAACGGGCCGGTCCTCGCGGCGGTTGCCTCGTCTGGTTCGCCCTCGGCCCGGTGACGACGTGAGACCGTCGCCGAGCGCCGCGCGAACTGCCGCGCCCCGAACGTCCGGACCGCAGGCGCCGAACAGTCGGGCGGAGGCAGGCGGCCGGAGCAGCGGACCCTTGGACTCCGGTCCATGACGGCCACCCCGGGAACCTTCGACACGGCCCTGCAGGACTGGCGGGCCTGGCAGAACAGCCCTTGGGGGCGGTTGCGTTACACCGTGGCCTCGCACAACCTCGCCCGGCATCTGCCTGCCGCCGACGCCGGTCCGCTGCGCGTACTGGACCTTGCGGGGGCCGACGGCGGCGACGCGGTGCCGCTGGCGGCGGCCGGGCACCGGGTCACCGTCGTGGACTACGCGCCGGGAATGCTGGCGGCCGCCCGCGAACGCGGCAGGAGCGAGGGCGCCGGAGCGTGCCTGACGACGGTGGAGGCGGACGTGTTCGCTCTCCCCGACGAGGTGTCCGACGGCACCTGGGACGTCGTGCTGTGCCACAACCTCCTCCAGTACCAGCGGCAGGTGTCGCCCGCGCTGGAGGCGGCCGCGGCACTGGTCCGCCCGGGGGGCCTGCTGTCCGTCATGGCCATCAACCGGCACTCCGTCCCGTTGGCTCTCGCCGTCCGCTCCCTCGACCCGGCGGCCGCACTGCGCTCGCTCGACGAGCGGGGCGGCGCCGCGGTCACCTTCGATGCCGAGATCACCCTCCACACCGCCGAGGAGGTCCGCGCCGCTCTCGCCCCGCTCGGCCACACGGACTGCGCCCACTACGGCATCCGCACCGTCAGCGACCACATCACCGACGACGACCGCAAGCGGGACCCGGCGTTCTACGCGGACCTGGAGGCGCTGGAACTGGCCCTGACCGACCGGGCCCCCTACGTCCACACCGCGCGCCTCTTCCAGCTGGTTAGCCGCTCCCCGCGGCGGTGACGGGGTCCGGGGCCCCGGTACGGGGCCGGAGGCCGGGGCAGGACCCGGTGTCCCGGCCCCCGGAGGCGGGGCCGATACTTGCCGGTACGTCCGCGGTGCGCGGGCCGCAGCGAACTCGTGTGGGGAGGTCCACCGCGTGTCCAGGGTGGAGAACAACCGCAGGCGCGCCCCCTGGAAGCGCGTCGTGTCCGGAGCCGTCGTGGCCGCCGTGGTGGCGGCAGGGGTCGCCGGGTGCAGCAGCACCGGCGGCAAGCGCGCCGAGGAGCGCCGTGAGCAGGCCCTGAAGGGCGGTGCCGGTGTCGACACCCCTCGCTGGAAGGTGGCCATGGTCACCCACTCCGGCGACGGCGACACCTTCTGGGACATCGTGCAGAGCGGGTCCGAGGCGGCGGCTCGGAAGGACAACATCGAGTTCCTCTACGCCCACGACGACGAGGCGGGCCGGCAGGCCCAGCTCGTGAAGTCCATGGTCGACAAGAACGTCGACGGCCTGATCGTCACCCTCGCGAAACCCGAGGCGATGAAGGGCGTCGTGCAGCGTGCCACCGATGCCGGTATCCCGGTGATCACCGTCAATTCCGGGCAGGACCGTTCCGAGGAGTTCGGTGCCCTCACCCACATCGGCCAGGACGAGGTCGTCGCGGGCGAGGCCGTCGGCGAGGCACTCGACCGACGCGGCCGGAAGCACGTCCTGTGCGTCCTGCACGAGCAGGGCAACGTCGGTCTGGAGCAGCGCTGCCGGGGTGTGGAGAACACCTTCGACGGCCGGGTGGAGCGCCTGTATGCGGACGGGACCTCCATGCCCGCCGTGGAGTCGTCCGTCACCGCGAAGCTCCAGTCCACCGCCGGGATCGACAGCGTCGTCACCCTCGGCGCTCCCTTCGCGCCCACCGCGGCCGGCGCGGCGGAGCAGGCCGGAAGCGACGCGACGGTCGCCACCTTCGACCTCAACGCCCAGGTGGTGCGCGGACTCCAGGACGGTTCGCTCGCGTTCGCCGTGGACCAGCAGCCCTACCTCCAGGGCTACGAGGCGGTCGACCTGATGTGGCTGAAGCTGTACAACGGCGATGTCCTGGGCGGCGGGCGTCCGGTCCTCACCGGCCCGCAGATCGTCACGCCGAAGGACGCGGGAGACCTGCGGAAGTACACCGAGAGGGGCACCCGGTGACGGCCGCGCCCGCCCCTCCCGCGCGGAAGGCTCCCGAGCGGTCCGCGCCCGCCGCCTCGACCGTCCGGCGCCTGACCGCGCGTCCCGAACTGGGCGCGGTCATCGGCGCGGCCGCGGTCTTCCTCTTCTTCTCCGCGACCGCGGACAGTTTTCTCCAGGCATCCAGCCTCTCGACCATCCTGTACGCCTCCTCCACCATCGGCATCATGGCCGTGCCGGTGGCGCTGCTCATGATCGGCGGCGAGTTCGACCTGTCGACCGGCGTGATGGTCACCACGGCAGCGCTGGTCTCCTCGCAGTTCAGCTACCAGATGACGGCGAACGCGTGGGTGGGAGTCGGTGTCTCGCTGCTGGCCACACTGGCCGTGGGCCTGTTCAACGGTGTGATGCTGACGCGCACCGGACTGCCCAGCTTCATCATCACCCTGGGCACCTTCCTGATGCTGACGGGGCTCAACCTCGGCATGACGAAGCTGATCAGCGGCACCGTCTCCACGAAGACGATCGCCGACATGGAGGGCTTCCCCTCGGCACACGCGGTCTTCGCCTCCCGGCTGCCGCTGTTCGGAACGGAACTGCCGATCACCGTCGTGTGGTGGTTCGCGCTGGTGGCCCTCGCCACGTGGATCCTGCTCCGTACCCGCCCCGGCAATTGGATCTTCGCCGTGGGCGGCGGGGCCGAGGCCGCACGTGCGGTGGGCGTTCCGGTGGGCCGCACCAAGATCGGTCTCTACCTGGGGGTCGCGTTCGCGGCCTGGCTCTCCGGGCAGCACCTGCTGTTCAGCTACGACGTCGTCCAGTCGGGCGAGGGCGTCGGCAACGAGCTGATCTACATCGCGGCGGCCGTCATCGGCGGATGCCTGCTCACCGGCGGCTACGGTTCGGCGGTCGGCGCAGCCGTCGGCGCGTTCCTCTTCGGCATGACGAGCAAGGGCATCGTCTACGCCCAGTGGGACCCGGACTGGTTCACGTTCTTCCTGGGGGCGATGCTGCTGCTCGCCACGCTGCTCAACACCTGGACACGCAAACGGGCGGAGGCGAACTGAGTGAGTGCGCTCGTCGAACTGCGCGACGTCCACAAGGCGTACGGCAATGTCACCGCCCTGCGCGGCGTCGGCGTCGAGGTCCACGCCGGGGAGGTCACCTGCGTCCTGGGCGACAACGGTGCCGGGAAGTCCACGCTCATCAAGATCATTTCCGGTCTTCACGCGCACGACTCCGGCGCCGTGCGCATCGACGGCGAGGACGTCCGGCTGGAATCGCCGCGTGCGGCCCTGGACCGCGGCATAGCGACCGTGCACCAGGACCTGTCCGTGGTGCCGCTGATGCCGGTGTGGCGGAACTTCTTCCTGGGCTCCGAACCCCGCCGCGGCAGGGGGCCCCTCGCGCGGCTCGACGCGGCCGCCATGCGCAGGACCACGCGGGAGGCGCTGTCCGGCATGGGCATCGACCTCCGGGACGTCGACCAGCCGATCGGCACCCTGTCCGGCGGTGAACGCCAGTGCGTCGCCATCGCCCGGGCGGTGCACTTCGGTGCCAGGGTCCTGGTGCTGGACGAGCCGACGGCCGCGCTGGGGGTCAAGCAGTCCGGCGTGGTGCTGCGCCACGTGGCGGCGGCCCGCGATCGCGGTCTCGGCGTGGTGCTCATCACCCACAACCCGCACCACGCCTACCTGGTCGGGGACCGTTTCGTCCTCCTCAAGCGCGGCGAGCAGACCGCCTCCCACCAGCGGGAGGACGTCTCGCTCGACGAGCTGACCCGGCAGATGGCCGGCGGCGGGGAGCTGGAGCAGCTCAGCCATGAACTCCGACGTCCGTGACACAATCGGGGCACACCCGCGGCCGACCCCGCCGACCCCGTCGGCACCCCGGCCGGCAGACCACCGAGCCGAGCAGAGACGAGACGTGAAGGTGCGAGCCCCCACCCGCAGCCGTACTCGCCCCCGCATCAGCGCCGGCGAGGAGGTCCCACGGTGAATCCCTCCGGAAACCGGGTGTACCGGCGGGCCACCGTCGGCACCAGCCCGCTGCGCACGGTCAGCGCCCGCGAACGGCGGTCCCCGATGTCGGCGCCCCGGGTGCCCACGGTCGGCATCGACATCGGAGGCACCAAGGTCATGGCGGGCGTGGTGGACGCCGACGGCCGGGTCCTGGAGCGGGTCCGCACCGAGACGCCGGAGAAGTCGAAGAGCCCCCGGGTCGTCGAGGACACCATCGCGGAGCTCGTGCTCGACCTCTCCGACCGGCACGACGTGCACGCCGTGGGCATCGGGGCCGCAGGCTGGGTCGACGCGGACCGCTCGCGCGTGCTGTTCGCCCCCCACCTCGCCTGGCGCGACGAACCCCTGAAGGACGCGCTCACCTCCCGCCTCGCGGTCCCGGTCATGGTCGACAACGACGCCAACACCGCGGCCTGGGGCGAGTGGCGCTTCGGCGCGGGCCGCGGCGAGGACCACCTCGTCATGATCACCCTGGGCACCGGGATCGGCGGGGCGATCCTCGAGGACGGCCGCGTGAAGCGGGGCAAGTACGGCGTGGCGGGCGAGTTCGGCCACATGCAGGTCGTGCCTTCCGGGCACCGCTGCCCGTGCGGCAACCGCGGATGCTGGGAGCAGTACAGCTCCGGGAACGCGCTGGTGCGGGAGGCGCGGGAACTCGCCGCAGCCGAGTCCCCGGTCGCCTACGGCCTGATCGAGGAGGTCGGCGGACGGGTCGAGGAGATCACCGGCCCGCTCATCACCGACCTCGCCCGCCGCGGCGACGCGATGTGTGTGGAGCTGCTGCAGGAGATCGGCCACTGGCTCGGCATCGGCATCGCGAACCTCGCAGCCGCCCTCGACCCCTCGTGCTTCGTCATCGGCGGAGGGGTGAGCGCGGCCGACGACCTGCTCATCGGCCCTGCGCGGGACGCCTTCCGCCGGCATCTCACCGGCCGGGGCTACCGTCCCGAGGCCCGCATCGCCAAGGCGCGGCTCGGCCCCGAGGCCGGCATGGTCGGTGCGGCGGACCTGGCGCGTCTCGTCGCACGGCGCTTCCGGCGTGCCAACCGCCGGCGGCTCGCCCGCTACGAGCGGTACGAGCGTGCCGCGGACAACATCCGCCGGGCGGTGGGCCAGTGAGCGTCACGGTCCCTCCGGCGCAGCGGCCGCCCCACCTGCCCAAGCACCGCATCCTCACGCTGCTGGTGGTGGTGCTGCTCATCGCGATCCCCGTCGGCTACCTGGTGCAGTCGGCGTTCGTCAGCCGCGAGAGCGGCCGCAGCAAGCAGCGCGAGGCGGCACGCACCACGCTGCACTACGAATGGCCCAGCAAGGTGCAGCGCCGCATCTACGAGGTGCCCGTGCCCCACGGCGCGAGCTACGTCGCCTACTACGAGGCCAACGCGTGGGAGAAGAGCACACTGCACGTGCAGTTCCGCACCTCCCGGAAACACCTGGACACCTTCCTGCGGGAGATCGGCACCGACCGCTCCGCACTGCGGGACGGGCGGGTGACGATCAGCGGCAAGCAGGCCGACGAGGTCGGGTGGCGCTTCCGCGGCACCGGCCGTTCCTACGCCGGCCTGCTGCTCGCGCAGTCCAGGCCCGCCCCCGACCTGGCCGTCACGGTGGACACCACGCCCCGGGAGCGCCCCCGCGTCTACGTGGTCTCCACCCTCGCGTTCTGAGTGCCCGCACCCCGCCCGGCGCCGGGTGCGGCATCCCCCGATAGCGTGACCGGGTGAGCGAGACACAGACCCTTCAGCACCGGACCGACGGACCAGGCGAGGCTCCGCTGCTCGTTCTCGGCCCCGCGCTCGGCGCCACCTGGCACATGTGGGACCGGCAGATCCCCGGGCTGACCCGGTTCCGGCGCGTGCTGCGCTTCGACCTTCCGGGCCACGGCGGAGCCCCGGCCCACCCGGCGATGTCGATCGGCGAACTGGCGGACCGGCTGCTCGCCACGCTCGATCTCCTCGGCGTCGAGCGGTTCGCGTACGCGGGCTGCTCGATCGGCGGGGCGATCGGTGCCCACCTCGCGCTGCACCATCCGCAGCGCGTCTCCTCGCTGGCCCTGCTGTCCTCCTCCGCCCGCTACGGCACCCCCGACACCTGGCGGCAGCGCGGGGTGGTGATCCGCACCAACGGTCTCGACTCCGTCGCGCGGAGCACCCCGGAGCGCTGGTTCACTCCCGGATTCGCGGCAGCCCAGCCCGCGATCGTGGAGTGGGCCGTGCAGATGGTGCGCACCACCGACCCGGGCTGCTACATCGCGGCCTGCGAGGCCCTCGCCGCGTTCGACATACGCGAGGCCCTGCCGCGTATCGGCGTGCCGACCCTGGTGGTGGCCGGTTCGGAGGACCGGAGCACCCCGCCCGCGGACGCGCGGGCCCTGGTGGCAGGCATCCGTGACGCCCGGCTCGCCCTGGTTCCGGGTGCCTCCCACCTGGTGCCGGTGGAGCAACCGGCCGCCGTCACCGAACTCCTCGCCACACACCTCGGTACCGAGCAGCCCACCGACCACCGCGGCAGCACCGGCCGGCCGCAGCCGGTGCCCGCGGCCGGCGCCGAGCCGCCCCGGGCCGGCCCGGTGGCCGAGCTGGAGGCCGGCGAGAGCGCCAGGACCCGGCGCGATCCCTACGACGCGGGACTCGCGGTACGCCGCGAGGTGCTCGGGGACGGCCACGTCGACGGCGTGACGGCGGACACGGACGACTTCGACAGGGACTTCCAGGACCTCCTCACCCGCTACGCCTGGGGCGAGGTGTGGGACCGTCCCGGCATCGACCGGCGCACCCGTTCGGTGGCCGCGCTGACCGCGCTCACCGCGGGCGGCCACCACGACCAGCTCGCCCTCCACGTCCATGCCGCGCTGCGGAACGGGCTGACCCCGCAGGAGATCAAGGAGGTCCTGCTGCAGGCCGCCGTCTACTGCGGCCTGCCCGCGGCGCAATCGGCCTTCGCCGTCGCCCGACGGGTGATCAGGGAGGAGACCGCGCCGGAGGACGTCTGACCGCGGGGCGTTCGGCCGCGGACGCCCCGCGGTACACAATGGCGGGCATGGAGCTGACGAAGAAGGGTCACGCCTGCGTGCGCGTGACCGAGGACGACCGCACCCTCGTCATCGACCCGGGCGTCTTCAGCGAGGAGGACGCCGCCGCGGGCGCCGACGCCATCCTGGTCACCCACGAGCACCCCGACCATTTCCACACCGGTCGGCTGCGCACCGCGATGGACGCGAACCCGGCCGCCGAGATCTGGACGCTGCGGAGCGTCGCCGAGCAGCTCGCCGGCGCCTTCCCCGGGCGCGTCCACACCGTGGGCCACGGCGACACCGTCACCGCCGCCGGTTTCGAGGTGGAGGTGCACGGCGAACTCCACGCCGTGATCCACCCGGACATCCCGCGGATCACGAACGTCGGATACGTGGTCGACGGCACGGTCTTCCACCCCGGAGACGCCCTCACCGTCCCGGAACGGCCCGTGGACACGCTGCTGCTGCCCGTCCACGCGCCCTGGAGCAAGGTCCGGGAGATCATCGACTACGTGCGCGAGGTGGATCCGCGGCAGGCCTACGACATCCACGACGGTCTGCTCTCCGGCGCGGGCACCGGCATCTACGGCAGGCTGCTCGGGCCGGACGGGCCCGGCATCGGCGGTGCCGGGCACCATCGGCTCGAACCCGGCTCCTCGGTCGTCGTCGGTGGGGAACGGTAGATTCTGCGGCATGCGTATCGCGACCTGGAACGTGAACTCCGTCGGCGCCCGGCTGCCGCGGCTGCTGGGCTGGCTCGAGTCCGCGGAGCCGGACGTGGTGTGCCTGCAGGAGCTGAAGTGCGAGACCGACGCCTTCCCCGAGAAGGAGCTCCGCGCGCTCGGCTACGAGTCCGCGGCCCTGTGCTCCGGGCGGTGGAACGGAGTGGCCGTGCTGTCCCGGGTCGGCCTGACCGATCCGGTGCACGGCCTGCCGGACGGTCCCGAGTTCGACGGTGACCGGGAGGCCCGGGCGCTCACTGCCACCTGCGACGGGGTCCGTGTGACCTCGGTGTACGTCCCCAACGGGCGCGAGGTCGACCACCCGCACTACCGGTACAAGCTGGAGTGGCTGGAGGCGCTGCGGAAGGCCGCGGAGCCCGAGGCGGCCGGGGCGCGCCCCTACGCGGTGCTCGGCGACTTCAACATCGCGCCGACCGACGACGACGTCTGGGACACCGCCGCGTTCGAGGGGGCGACGCATGTGACGGCTGCCGAGCGTGCCGCGCTGGCTGCCCTGCAGGAAACCGGTCTGTCGGACGTGTTCCCGCGCCCGCTCAAGTACGACCACCCCTTCACGTACTGGGACTACCGTCAGCTGTGCTTCCCGAAGAACCGCGGCATGCGCATCGACCTGGTCTACGGCAACGCCGCGTTCACCGCCGGAGTGGAGGACGCGTACGTGGACCGGGAGGCCCGCAAGGGCAAGAGCCCGTCCGACCACGCGCCCGTCGTGGTGGACGTCGCGCTGTGAGCCCACCCCGCGATCCGGGGCCCTCGTGCGGCTGCCGGGCAGCGTGCCTGTGGCGCCGGATCGCCTCTCGGTGACACGCTGGGCCCATGCACATCCCCTTCCTCGAGCAATGGCGCAGGCGCCACGACCGGACGGACGGTGCCCTCGGGCTCGCGGACCCGTCCTCCGACGACCTGGAGGGCGTCGCCGAGCTGCTGTCCGAGTGCGAGCTGCTGCGCGACCACGCCGAGCGTGCGGACGTGGAACTGGACGACTCGGCCGAGTCGTTGGCCGCGCTCGACCAGCTCTCGCCGCTGTGGCGCGGTGACGTCGAAGCGGAGTCGTGGCTCGGCAGCGACGCGGGCCTGTACCTGGGGACGGTTCTGGTCCGGACGGTGCCCGGAGCCTCCTGGAGTCTGGACAGCGGTCGTCCGATGGTGCGGCTCCCGTCCGGCCTGGAGGTCGACGTGCTGGAGCAGGGGCACTCCTGGGCCGAGACGGGGACACCGGAACTCTCCCAGCTCTACGCGGAGCTCTCCGAGGACTGAGGAGTGCCGCCCGGGGCGGCCGGGCCCTCCGACGGCGTGGTGTTCTCCTCCGCCTGCCCGGGTGGCTGCGGTGGCGGCGCGGTCGCCGCCCGCGTGACGTCACCGACGACCCGCACCACGTCCGGCCCGTACGCGTCCGAGTCCCGCACCTCGAGCAGCAGGCAGAAGGTTCCCTTGCGCCCGTACTTCCGGGCCAGCCGCCTGTGGTGGCGTGCCAGGTGCCGCGCTGCCGCCTGCTGGGTGACACCGCTCTGCCCGGCGAGCAGGAAGACCGGCCGGGCTCCCCGGTCACCGGTGGTCAACCGGGCCAGCAGCACGTACTCGCTCCTGCCCTTCTCCATCGGACGGCGGTCCCCACCGATGGTGAACGCAGCCCGGTCCGGGCCCGGTTCGGGTTCGGTGTTCACCACCACTCCGGGAAGGAACGCCCGCAGGTGCGCGGCGGTGCGGAGGTTGGAGGCGGGACCTCCCACGCAGAACTCCGTGCGCTCTCCGAAGCCCTGCTGGGCCTCGTCGTGCGCGACGATGTCGGGATGCGCCTCGCAGTCCTTCACCAGGGCCGCCAGGTCCAGCAGCGCGAAGGCGTCGCGGCGCGCCACCGACCAGGTCGGTGAGGCCGGGTCGCGGTTCACCACCAGCACGCATTCGGAGTGCGGAGCCAGACCGAAGAAGCGCTGCTTGCGCCGGAGCGCGCGGCGCCACAGGTAGGTGCGGGCGAACCAGCCGAGCGCTGCCGTGACGCCTGCGGCGAGGACTCCCAGCACGATTTCGCGCACACTGTCTGCCATGGGCGGAGCGTATATGTCATGTCTCCGAAGAGATGACGTCGGGCCTGGTGACCTCGACGGTCCGCGCGAATACGCTGCGTGGACTCATCAGTTGGAGGTACGCATGCGCCGACGCTCCGCACGTCTGTCGGTTCCCACCGCCCTGCTGGCCGCGACGCTGTCCACCGCGACCCTCACCGCCGCGGCAGCCCCCGCCGCGCCGGAGGCGCCGTCCCGCTCCACGCCCACGAAGACGCCGGTGGCTGTCGGCCACGGCGGCGCCGTGTCCAGCGTCGACCCGGACGCCTCGGCCATCGGCGTCGACGTGCTGCGGCACGGCGGCAACGCCGTCGACGCCGCGGTGGCCACCGCGGCCGCCCTCGGGGTCACCGAACCGTTCTCGTCGGGGCTGGGAGGAGGCGGCTACTTCGTGTACTTCGACGCCTCCACCGGACGCGTCCACACCGTGGACGGCCGGGAGCGCGCGCCCCTGAGCGCCGACGAGACCCTGTTCCAGGAGGACGGCGAACCCCTGCCCTTCTGGGACGCCGTCACCAGCGGACTCAGCGTCGGCACTCCCGGCACCCCCGCCACCTGGGAGTCGGCACTGGACTCCTGGGGCACCCTCTCCCTCGGGCAGGCACTCAAGCCCGCCACCCACCTGGCGCGCAAGGGCTTCACGGTCGACGAGACCTTCCGGTCGCAGGTCGCCGACAACGAGGAACGCTTCCGGGACTTCCCCGCCTCTGCCGAACTCTTCCTGCCGGAGGGCGAACTCCCCCGCGTCGGATCCACCCTCCGCAACCGGGACCTGGCCCGGACCTACCGGAAGCTGGCACAGCACGGCACCGACGCCTTCTACCACGGCCCCGTCGCACGCGACATCGTGCGGACCGTCCGCCACCCCCGGGTCGCCACCGGTTCCGATCGGGTCGTGCGCCCCGGAGACATGACGCCGCGTGATCTCCACGCCTACGAGGCGAAGTTCCAGGCCCCCACGCACGTGGACTACCGGGGCAGGGACGTCTACGGCATGGCGCCCTCGTCCTCCGGAGGCACCACCGTCGGCGAGGCCCTGAACATCATGGAGAACCGCGACCTCTCCGACGCCTCCCGCAAGGAGTTCCTCCACCAGTACCTCGAGGCCAGCCGGCTGGCGTACGCGGACCGGGGACGCTGGCTCGGCGACGCCGCCCACGAGGACGTCCCCGTGGACGGCCTTCTCTCCCAGGAGTTCGCCGACGCCCGGGCCTGCCTGATCCGCGACGATCAGGCCCTCACCAGCCCCGTCGCCTTCGGCGACCCCCGGAGTCCCGAGAGCTGCGAGCAGGGGACGCAGGTCGCGCCGCTGCGCTACGAGGGGCGGAGCACCACCCACCTGACGACCGCCGACCGCTGGGGCAACGTCGTCTCCTACACCCTCACCATCGAGCAGATCGGCGGCAGCGGCATGACCGTGCCCGGCCGGGGCTTCCTGCTCAACAACGAGCTCACCGACTTCTCCTTCTCGCAGGCCGACCCGGACGTCCCGGACCCCAACCTGCCCGGTCCCGGGAAGCGTCCGCGTTCCTCGATGTCGCCCACGATCGTCCTGCAGGACGGCCAGGCCGACTTCGCCCTCGGCTCGCCCGGCGGATCGACCATCATCACCACCGTGCTGCAGACCCTGGTCAACCGCGTGGACCGCGGGATGAGCCTCCCCGAGGCCATCGCCGCCCCCCGGGCCACGCAGCGCAACACCGAGCGGACCCTGGTGGAGGAGGGCCTGTACCAGGACCCGGTGCGGGGCCGCCTGGAAGCGATGGGCCACCTCTTCGAGCCGACCGGTGAGATCGGGGCCGCCACGGCCGTCGAACGTCTCGACGACGGCCGGTGGCTCGCCGCGGCCGAACCCGAGCGCCGCGGCGGCGGCTCCGCCATGGTGGTGTTCCCCCGCCACTGAGCTTCCCGCCCGTGAGCCGCCCGCGTGCCCTGCCGCATGCGGGCGGCTCACGGCCGTCCGGGCCCGCTGCTCCGTCCGCCGTAACTGCAAGATCGTTCCAGCGACCTTCTGTCGATGCCCTTGCCACCCGGGATAACGGGTTCTACGGTCACATCCTCACGCGGATCCACACGGGTAGAACCGCGGGACGGATCCGTTCACGCCCGGACCGAGGAGCAGCTCATGCCCGAAAACGTGCGCGCGGCACTCGTACAGGCCACCTGGACCGGCGACACCCGATCGATGATCGACAAGCACGAGGAGCACGCCCGCGAGGCGGCACGCCAGGGTGCGAAAGTGATCGGATTCCAGGAGGTCTTCAACGCTCCGTACTTCTGCCAGGTCCAGGACCCCGAGCACTACAAGTGGGCCGAGCCGGTACCGGACGGCCCCACGGTCCGGCGCATGCAGGACCTCGCCAGGGAACTCGGGATGGTCATCGTCGTGCCCGTCTTCGAGGTCGAGCAGTCCGGTTTCTACTACAACACCGCCGTGGTGATCGATGCGGACGGTAGCGTGCTCGGCACCTACCGCAAGCACCACATCCCCCAGGTCAAGGGGTTCTGGGAGAAGTACTACTTCAGGCCCGGAAACCTCGGCTGGCCGGTCTTCGACACCGCCGTCGGCAAGGTCGGCGTCTACATCTGCTACGACCGGCACTTCCCGGAGGGCTGGCGGGCCCTCGGCCTTGCCGGGGCCCAGATCGTGTACAACCCCTCGGCCACCTCCCGCGGCCTGTCCGCATACCTCTGGCAGCTCGAACAGCCCGCGGCAGCCGTGGCCAACGAGTACTTCGTCGCCGCCATCAACCGCGTGGGAACCGAGGAGTACGGCGACAACGACTTCTACGGAACCAGCTACTTCGTCGACCCCCGCGGCCAGTTCGTCGGCGACGTGGCCAGCGACAAGGAGGAGGAACTCCTCGTCCGCGATCTCGACATGTCGATGATCGACGAGGTCCGCCGGCAGTGGGCCTTCTACCGGGACCGGCGCCCCGACGCCTACCAGGGCCTGGTGCAGCCGTGAGCAGCCTCCACGCCAGGCACCGGGCGGTCATGCCCGACTGGCTCGGCCTCTACTACGACCGCCCGCTCGAGATCACGCACGGCGAGGGCCGCCACGTCGTGGACGCCGAGGGCAACCGCTACCTCGACTTCTTCGGCGGAATCCTCACGACGATGACCGCCCACGCGCTGCCGGAGGTCACCAAGGCCGTCAGCGAACAGGCCGGACGGATCCTGCACACCTCCACGCTCTACCTCGACCGTCACATGGTCGAACTGGCCGAACGCATCGCCGAGCTCTCCGGCATCCCCGACGCGCGCGTCTTCTTCACGACCTCCGGCACCGAGGCCAACGACGCCGCGCTGCTCCTCGCCACGGCCCACCGCCGCTCCAACCAGGTGCTCGCGCTGCGCAACAGCTACCACGGGCGCTCGTTCTCCGCGGTCGGCATCACCGGCAACCAAGCATGGTCCCCGACCAGCCTCTCGCCGTTGCAGACGCTCTACGTGCACGGCGGAGTCCGCAGCCGGGGCCCGTACGCGCACCTCGACGACGCGGCCTTCACCGAGGCGTGCGTCGAGGACCTGCGCGACATGCTCGGTCAGACGCGCGGGGGAGCGGCGGCCCTCATCGCCGAACCGATCCAGGGCGTCGGCGGCTTCACCTCGGGCCCGGACCAGCTCCTCGCCGCCTTCCGCGAGGTGCTGGACGAGCACGGCATCCTGTGGATCTCCGACGAAGTGCAGACCGGCTGGGGCCGCACCGGCGACCACTTCTGGGGATGGCAGGCCCACGACCGCTGCGGGCCTCCCGACATGCTCACCTTTGCCAAAGGCATCGGCAACGGCATGTCCGTGGGAGGCGTCGTCGCCCGTGCCGAGGTGATGAACACCCTGGACGCCAACTCGATCTCCACCTTCGGCGGCAGCCCGATCACGATGGCCGCCGCCGCGGCGAACCTCTCCCACCTGCTCGAGCACGACCTGCAGGGCAACGCCCGCCGCGTCGGAGGCCTTCTGCTGGAACGGCTCCGCGCCGCCTGCGCCGACCTCGACATGGTGCGGGAGGTGCGCGGTCGCGGCCTGATGATCGGCATCGAACTGGTCCGGCCGGGCACCGACCTGCCCGCGCCCGAAGCGGCGTCGGCCGTACTCGAAGCAGCCCGCGAGGGCGGCCTCCTCATCGGCAAGGGCGGCAGCCGCGTCGGGAGCGTGCTCCGCATCGCACCGCCGCTGTCCCTCACCGTCGACGAGGCGGAGGAGGGCGCCCGCATTCTCCGGGACGCCCTGCGGACGGCACGGCACCGACTCGAAGGGAGTGACTGAACCATGAGCACCGACCGCACCGTCATCCGGGGCGGGCTCGTCGTGACCGCCTCCGACGAGCTGCACGCCGACGTCCTCGTGGAGGACGGACGGGTCGCGGCACTGGCAGCGCACGGCAGCGACGCCGCCGCGGCCTGGACCGCCGACCACGTCCTCGACGCCACCGGGAAGTACGTCCTCCCGGGCGGCGTGGACGCCCACACCCATATGGAACTGCCCTTCGGCGGCACCTTCGCCTCCGACACCTTCGAGACAGGCACCCGTGCCGCCGCCTGGGGCGGCACCACCACCATCGTCGACTTCGCCGTGCAGGCCCAGGGCCACGCGCTGCGCGAGGGCCTGGACCAGTGGCACGCCAAGGCGGACGCCCAGTGCGCCATCGACTACGGGTTCCACATGATCGTCTCCGACGTGAACGACGACACGCTCAAGGAGATGGACCTGCTGGTCGAGGAGGGCATCACCTCCTTCAAGCTCTTCATGGCCTACCCCGGCGTCTTCTACAGCGACGACGGGCAGATCCTGCGCGCCATGCAGAAGTCCGCCGACAACGGCGCCCTCACGATGGTCCACGCCGAGAACGGCATCGCCATCGACGTCCTGGTGAAGCAGGCGCTCGAGGCCGGACACACCGACCCGCGCTACCACGGCGAGGTCCGCAAGGTGCTGCTCGAGGCGGAGGCCACCCACCGCGCCATCCAGCTGGCCCGCGTCGCCGGCGCGCCGCTGTACGTGGTGCACGTCTCCGCCGAGGAGGCCGTCGCCGAACTGGCCGCCGCCCGCGACAAGGACCTGCCGGTGTTCGGCGAGACCTGTCCGCAGTACCTCTTCCTGTCGACCGACAACCTTGCCGAACCCGACTTCCACGGTGCGAAGTACGTGTGCAGCACACCGCTCCGGCCGCGGGAGCACCAGGCCGCCCTGTGGAAGGGCCTGCGCACCGACGACCTGCAGGTCGTGTCCACCGACCACTGCCCGTTCTGCTTCAACGGGCAGAAGGAACTGGGCCGCGGCGACTTCTCGAAGATCCCGAACGGCATGCCCGGCGTGGAGCACCGCATGGACCTGCTCCACCAGGCCGTCGTCGACGGCCACATCAGCCGCCGCCGCTGGATCGAGATCGCCTGCGCCACCCCGGCCCGGATGTTCGGCCTCTACCCCAAGAAGGGCACCATCGCCCCCGGCTCCGACGCCGACATCGTGCTGTACGACCCGACGGCCGAACAGGTGCTGTCGGTGGACACCCACCACATGAACGTCGACTACTCGGCCTACGAGGGCAAGCGCGTCACCGGCCGGGTCGAGACCGTGCTCTCCCGCGGACGGACGGTCATCGACGACCGCAGCTACGTGGGGCACGCCGGTCACGGCCAGTACACCCCGCGCGGCACCTGCCAGTTCCTCCGCTGAGCCCGGGGCCCGCCACACCCACCTCACCGTCACCGGACACCCACAGGAGGCCGCCGGCCATGGATTTCGGACTCGTCCTGCAGACCGACCCACCAGCTGCCGCCACCGTCGGCCTGATGCGCCGTGCGGAACGCAACGGCTTCCGCCACGGCTGGACGTTCGACTCCGCGGTGCTCTGGCAGGAGCCCTACGTCATCCACAGCCGCATCCTCGCCGAGACGGAACGGCTGAGCGTGGGCCCCATGGTGACCAACCCGGGCACCCGCACCTGGGAGGTCACCGCCTCCACCTTCGCCACCCTCAACGAGATGTACGGCAACCGGACCGTGTGCGGCATCGGACGCGGCGACTCCGCGATGCGCGTCGCCGGACGCCGGCCGAACACCCTGGCACGGCTCAGCGAGGCGATGCGGGTCATCCGCGACCTCGCCGAAGGACGCGAGACCGAGGTCGACGGCACCCCGCTGCGCCTGCCGTGGGTGCGCGACGGCCGCCTGCCGGTGTGGATGGCCGCGTACGGCCCGAAGGCACTGGCCATGGCCGGCCGCGAGGCGGACGGCTTCATCCTCCAGCTCGCCGACCCCTACCTCACCGAATGGATGATCCACGCGGTGCGGGAGGCCGCCACCGAGGCCGGTCGTGATCCGGGCGAGGTGGCGATCTGCGTCGCCGCCCCCGCCTACGTCACCGACGACGACAGCGCCGAGGCGCTCGCACACGCCCGCGAGCAGTGCCGCTGGTTCGGGGGCATGGTCGGCAACCACGTCGCCGACCTGGTCGCCCGCTACGGCGCGCAGTCGTCCGCCGTGCCGGAGGAACTCACCGACTACATCAAGGCCCGGCACGGCTACGACTACGCGCACCACGGCCGGGCGGGCAACCCCGACACCGCCTTCGTGCCGGACGAGATCGTGGACCGGTTCTGTCTGATCGGCCCCGTGGAGACCCACCTCGAACGGCTCCGCAGGCTCCGCGACCTCGGTGTCGACCAGTTCGCCGTCTACGCCATGCACGACGCGAAGGAAGCCGTGATCGACACCTACGGAGACCACGTCATCCCCGCCTTCCAGGAATGAGCCGAACAGACGAGGTGCAGCCATGACCGGGACCGTACCGACCGCACCGGACCCGTCCGGTGACGTGACCACCGACGGCAGAGTGGAACCGCCGCCCGGCGCGATACCCGACGGCAGTCGCTACGCCAACGCCGACCTGCAACCGGTGCCGCTGGCCGAACGCCGGTGGACGACGTACAACTTCGCCGCCCTGTGGATCGGCATGGCCGTCAACATCCCCTCGTGGACGCTCGCCTCGGGCCTGGTAGCGCTCGGCATGGACTGGAAGCAGGCCGTGCTCACCATCGCACTGGCCAACGTGATCGTGCTGCTGCCGATGCTGCTCACCGGGCACGCCGGCCCCAAGTACGGCATCCCCTTCCCGGTTCTCGCCCGGGCCTCCTTCGGCGTGGTCGGCGCCAACCTGCCGGCCCTGCTGCGCGGACTGGTGGCGTGCGCCTGGTTCGGCATCCAGACCTGGATCGGCGGGCAGTCGATCTACTTCCTGGCGGGGAAGGTCTTCGGCGGCGGCAGCTGGTGGGCGCAGGCCGGCGAGACCTTCGGCTACCCGTGGACGCAGTGGCTGTCGTTCCTGCTCTTCTTCCTCATCGAAGTGGTCGTCATCGTGCGCGGCATGGACGCCGTCCGGCACCTGGAGAACTGGGCGGCCCCGCTGATGCTGGCCGGCGCGGTGGCGCTGCTGTGGTGGATCGCCGGCAAGGCGGGCGGCTTCGGCCCACTCCTCGACCAGCCCTCCCAACTGGGCTGGGGCCCCGACTTCTGGCCCGTCTTCTTCCCCGCCCTGATGGGCATGATCGGCTTCTGGTCCACGCTGTCGCTCAACATCCCCGACTTCACCCGCTTCGGCGCCGGTCAGCGTGCCCAGGTCTGGGGACAGTCGCTGGGCCTGCCGACCACCATGGCCGTCTTCGCCCTGCTGTCCGTGCTGGTCACCTCCGGTTCCCAGGCGGTCTACGGCGAACCGATCTGGGACCCCAGCCAGCTCGCCGCGCGCATGGACAGCACCGTCGGTGTGCTGTTCGCCCTGCTCGTCGTCCTGATGGCCACCCTCAGCACCAACATCGCCGCCAACCTGGTCAGCCCCGCCTACGACCTGTCGAACCTCGCCCCGCGGCTCATCACCTTCCGCCGCGGAGCGGTCCTGGCCTGCTTCATCGGCGTCGTCATCTTCCCCTGGAAGCTCATCGAGAACCCCTCCGTCTACATCTTCACCTGGTTGGGAACCGTGGGCGGCCTCCTCGGCACCGTCGCCGGCATCCTCATCGCCGACTACTGGCTGCTGCGCCGCACCAAGCTGGACCCGGCCGACCTCTACCGCGACGGCAGCGGCCGCTACTGGTACACGGCCGGCTGGAACTGGCGGGCCCTGGCGGCCTTCACGGCCGGCGGGCTGCTCGCCGTCGGCGGCTCCTACTCCGGTGACGGCTCCGGCCCGTTCCCGGCCGACGGACTCGTCCCGTTCCTGCAACCCCTCGCCGACTACGGATGGGCCGTCGGACTCTTCAGCAGCGCCCTGCTGTATCTGGTCCTGACGACCCTGGCCCCGCCCCGCCGCGGCGTCCCCGCGGAGCAGCCTGTGCACACCAGCGACCGGGCAGCAGGGTGACCGTCGGCGCATGCCGGCCGGTCCGTACCCGGTGTCCGTGCCGTGTAGCTGCTCTTGAACCAGTGGGGACGGTCGCCACCGAAGGTGTACCGCTCTGCGCTCATGTTGCTGCTTCTCCTGCCAGACGGTCGATGAGACGCGCAGACTCCTCGACGTTCAGGGGCTGCGAACGCAGCTTGCCATACCTCAGGCAGAGGCCGCTGACAGTGTCCGGATCACCGACTACCGTGCCGACACCTTGCGACTCCAGGTATGCGGCATGCTGGTGTTCTGCCGTCTCCAGCACGACGAATGCGCCGTTCAAGCCGGGGTGGAAGCCCTGCCCCGACGGCATGACCTGGATCTCCAGGTTGCGCTGCGTGCGCAACGTGAGCAGCTGTTCCAGTTGAACCCTCATCACGTCCCGGCCGCCAATCGGATCGATCACGGCGGACTCTCCGATTGCGAAGGAGAGTTCGACCATCGGCACGTTGTCGAGCAGCTTCTGTCGGCTGAGTCGTGCCTCCACCTGCTGGTCGACGGCCTCGTCGCCGAGCGGCGGGCAGTGGCCGGTGAACACTGCTCGTGCGTAGTCCTCGGTCTGCAACAACCCGGGGATCAGCAAGGGATCGTTACTCCAGGAGCGCGAAGTTGCGGAAGAACGCCGGGAGTTTGGCGTGATCCACGTCTCCCTGGAGCACGAGCAGTGCGACCATGGCGTTCACGGCCTGGTCGGCGGCTTCCGTAAAGATCACCTTCGCCGGACGCCGCCCCTGCTCCACAGAGGCGACCTGCTCGACCGAGTAACCAATGGCGTCACCGAGCTGCTGCCGGGACATCTGGGCGCGGTCCCGGAACAGCCGCAGCAGTTTGCCGTACGCGAACCACACCGCCGGCCGCTCGTCTTCCCTTCCGGGCTTCCTCGTCGGACGTCTGTTCCCCATGGTCCGCACCCGGCCTTCCCGGCTCGTCCCGTTGCCTCCGACGGGGCTCAGTTGCCCCGACCGGACGAGGTGGTCACGGAGTCGGCCAACGGTCTCGCGCCGGGCCGCTCCGGATTCGCGGACGGGCGGCGCCGCCCACAGCCCCCGCCGCCGGGGGCGTCAGCGGGGGCTGTCCGCCAGGCCGGTGAGGAGGCCCGGCAGGGCGACACCGATCGGCTCCCGGACCACCTCCTCGGCGAGCCCGTCGTAGGGAGTGGGTTCCGCGTTCACGATCACCAGCCGGGCACCGTGTTCGGCGGCGAGTCCGGCCAGCGAGGCAGCCGGTTGGACCTGGAGGCTGGTGCCCACGGCCACGAAGACGTCGCAGGCCTTGGAGACGGCCACCGCCTGCCCCAGCACCTCCGGGTCCAGCGACTGACCGAACATCACGGTCGCGGACTTCAGGATGCCGCCGCAACCGCGGCACTCCGGATCCTCCTCGCCCGCCTCCACCCGGGCGAGCGCCTCGGCCATCGTGCTCGCGGCCCCGCAGCGGGTGCACGTCACCCGCCGCGAGGTGCCGTGCAGTTCGAGCACCTTGCGGTCCGGCACGCCGGCAAGCTGGTGCAGACCGTCCACGTTCTGCGTCAGGACACGCACCGGCGTACCCGACTGCTCCAGGTGGGCCACGGCCCGGTGCGCATCGTTCGGTTCCGCGTTCCACAGCGGACTGTCCCGCCGCATCCGCCACGACCGGCGCCGGATCTCCGGATCCGCCATATAGGAGTCGAAGGTCACGAGTTTCTCGGCCTCGGGGTCCTTCTTCCAGAGCCCCTGCGGTCCCCGGTAGTCGGGAATCCCGGAATCCGTGGAGATGCCCGCGCCGCTGAGGATCGCCACCAGCGGCCGTCCGTCCCGTCCCGTGCTCTCGTCGGCGCCCATACGCGCAGCGTACGCTCCCGCCATGTTCACCACCCGGCCCACGCTCCAAGGCACCTTCGGCATGGCCGCCGGCACGCACTGGCTGGCCGCGCAGACCGCCATGGCCGTACTCGAGGACGACGGCAACGCGTTCGACGCGGCGGTCGCAGCCGGCTTCGTCCTCCAGGTCGTCGAACCCCACCTCAACGGACCGGCGGGCGAGGTCCCCGTCGTCCTCGCCCCCGCAGGCGGCCCCGTGCGCGTCCTGTGCGGCCAGGGAGTGGCCCCCGCGGCGGCAACCCCCGCGCACTACGCCGGACTGGGCCTGGACCTGGTCCCGGGGACGGGCCCGCTGGCCGCAGCCGTTCCCGGCGCGTTCGACGCCTGGGCGATCCTGCTGCGCGACCACGGCACCAAACGGCTGCGCGACGTCCTCACCCATGCCATCGGCTATGCCGAGCGGGGGCACCCTGCCGTGGAGCGCATCGGGGAGACCGTGGAGACGGTGCGTGAACTCTTCGAGACGGAGTGGACCGACTCCGCCGCCCAGTACCTGCCCGACGGCCACCCGCCCCGGCCGGGGGCCCTGCTCCGCAACCCCGCGCTCGCCCGCACCTGGCAGCGGCTGCTCTCCGAGGCGGAGGCGGCGGGCAGCGACCGCGAGGCACAGATCGAGGCCGCGCGCCGTGCCTGGCGCGAGGGGTTCGTCGCCGAGGCGCTGGTCTCGGCCGCGGCCCGACCGACCATGGACACCTCCGGGGAACGGCACCGGGGCACTCTCACCGGAGACGACCTCGCCCGCTGGGAGGCCACGTACGAGGAACCGGTGACACACACCTGGAACGGATGGACCGTCTGCAAGGCCGGCCCGTGGTCCCAGGGGCCCAGCCTGCTGCAGCAGCTCGCGCTGCTGCCCGACGACCTCGGCGAGGCGTACGGCAGCGCCGAGTACGTGCACCGGCTCGTCGAGGGGACCAAGCTCGCCATGGCGGACCGGGAGGCCTGGTACGGCGACGCCGAAGGCGCGCACACCGTCCCGCTCGGCGCGCTGCTCTCGCCCGCGTACAACGCCGAACGCCGCCGCCTCGTCGACGGCACCGCCTCCCACGCACTCCGCCCCGGAGCGCCGGACGGCCGCACCCCGCGCCTGCCGCGGGCGGTCCGGACGAGCCCGGGAAGGGACCTGCCCGCCGCGGGCACCGGCGAACCGACCGTCCCGCCTCACACCGGGTCCGGCGGTGCGGACCCGCAGGTCGCCGCGGACGGCCGGAGCCGCGGCGACACCTGCCACATCGACGTCGTGGACCGCTGGGGAAACATGGTGAGCGCCACCCCCAGCGGGGGTTGGCTGCAGTCCAATCCCGTAATTCCCGAGCTGGGCTTCCCGCTGGGCACCCGGCTCCAGATGGCCTGGCTCGAGTCGGGGCTGCCGAACACCCTCACACCCGGGCGCCGCCCCCGCACCACGCTCACACCGTCACTCGCTCTCCGCGACGGGGAGCCGGTCATGGCCTTCGGCACTCCGGGCGGGGACCAGCAGGACCAGTGGCAGCTGCACTTCCTGCTGGCCGTCGCCCTCCGCGCCCCCGTGCGCGGCGGACCGGACCTGCAGGGGGCCGTCGATGCCCCGAACTGGCACACCGAGAGCTTCCCCGGCTCCTTCTACCCCCGCACCATGCGTCCCGGGAGCCTCGTGGTCGAGTCGCGGATCGGGGAGGAGACCGTTGCCGCGCTCCGCTCCCGCGGACACCGCGTCACCGTCGGGCCGCCCTGGTCGGAGGGCCGGCTGAGCGCCGTCGCCCGGGACCCGGAGACGGGCGTGCTGAGCGCCGCCGCCAATCCGCGGGGCATGCAGGGGTACGCGGTCGGCCGCTGAGAGAGCGGAACCCGGTCGCCGACTCCGCGATGCGCCGGGGGGCGGCCGGGCGTGCTTGTATGGAAGACATGATCGACGATGCCCTGGTCTTCGGAGCGGAGGAAGCGGTGCGCAAGGCCGCCGCGGAAGAGGTCATGCCCCGATGGCGTCAGCCGGACACGCACGGCGTGGCGGAGAAGACCGGGCCGCACGACCTCGTGACTCTCGCCGACCGCAGGGCGGAGGCCCATCTGACGCGGGCCCTCACCCAGCTGCTTCCCGGCTCGGTCGTCGTCGGCGAGGAGTCCGTGCACGACGAGCCGGGCCGCTACGAGGCGCTCGGCGGCCCCGACCCGGTGTGGATCGTCGACCCCGTCGACGGAACCCGCCAGTTCGTCCGCGGCGAGAACGGTTTCTGCATGCTGCTCGCCCTTGCGCACCACGGGGAACTGCTCGCTTCGTGGACGTACCTGCCGGCCCGCGGCGAGATGGCCGTCGCCCGGCGACGCGGCGGGGCCCTGCTCAACGGCGAGGCGCTGTACGCGGGCAGGCCGGACGGCGACAAGGTGTTGGAAGTCGCCACCTCCCACCCGGACTTCACCACCGATGCGCAGAAGCGGGCACTGCTGGGGCTGCACGCCGAGGGTGTCGCCCCCCGTCCCTGCAGTGCCGCCGGGGTGGAGTACCTGCGCGTGGCACAGGGCGTACTGGACGCGGTCGCGTTCTCGTGGGAGAGCGCCTGGGACCACGCGGCGGGGCTGCTGCTCGTCGCCGAGGCGGGCGGTGCGCAGCAGACGATCACGGGAGATCCCTTCCGGCTCGCCGGGAACAACGCTCTTCCCTTCACCGCGGCGCGCGACGCGGCGACCGCGGGGCGTATCGTCGACCTCCTGCGCGCCAGTAGCTGATCAACCGGTGAGGGGAGAGCCGAAGTGGCGTCGATCCGGGACGCGGTGGTGGTGGGAGCCGGGCCCAATGGGCTGACGGCGGCGGTCGAACTGGCCCGCCGCGGCTTCTCGGTGGAGTTGTTCGAGGCGTTGGACAGCGTGGGAGGCGGGGCACGCACCGAGGAGCTGACACTGCCCGGCTTCCGGCACGATCCGTGCGCCGCCGCGCACCCCACCGGTGCCAACTCGCCCGCCTTCCGCAGCATGCCGCTGCGGGACCACGGCCTCCACTGGCTGGAGAGCGAACTGGCGATGGCCCATCCGTTCCCCGACGGCACCGCGGCCGTGCTCTCCCGCTCGGTGGGGGAGACGGCGGCCTCGCTCGGTGCGCGGGACGCCGGTACGTACCGGCGGCTGGTGGAACCCCTGCTGGACCGCTGGGACGCGCTCGCGGAGGACTTCCTGGGCCTGGGGTCGGCGCTGAACGGGCGCCTCCCGCGCGACCCGCTCACGCTGGCCCGTTTCGGCCTGACCGGGCTGCAGCCGGCGTCGTGGGTCAACCGCCGGTTCCGCGACGAGAAGGCGCGCGGCATGATCGCCGGGCTCGCGGGCCACGTCATTGCCCCCACCTCGACCTTCGCGACGGCCGGTATCGCCCTGGTGTTCGCGCTCGCCGCCCACGCCCGGGGATGGCCCGTCGCCCGTGGCGGATCGCAGGCGATCTCCGACGCCCTCGCCTCCTACCTGCGCGCCCTGGGCGGCGCCGTGCACACGGGCGTCGAGGTGAAGCGCCTCGACGATCTGCCGCCGGCGCGGGCGTACGTGTTCGACACCTCGCCGACCTCCCTGGCACGCATCGCCGGCCTGGGGAACGCCTACGCGGGCTACCGGTACGGGCCCGCAGTCTTCAAGATCGACTACGCCCTGGACGGGCCCGTGCCGTGGACCGCGCCCGACGCCCGCCGGGCGACGACCGTCCACGTCGGACCGACCGCCGGTCTCATCGACGACGCGATGCGGCGTGCGGTGGACGGCCGCGATCCCCGGCGGCCGTTCCTCATCACCACGCAGCCCGTCCTGGCCGACCCCACCCGGGCGCCCGAGGGGCGACACGTGTTCTGGGTGTACGGGCACGTGCCCAACGGATGGGAGGGGGATGCCACGCGGGTCGTCGAGGACCAACTGGAACGGTTCGCCCCCGGGTTCCGGGACCGAGTCCTGGCCCGCGCGACCGCGGGTCCGCCCGAGTTGGCGTCGCGCAACGCCAACTACGTCGGCGGCGACATCGCCTGCGGCTCCGCGTCCGGACTGCAGCTCCTGCTCCGGCCGAAACTCGCCCGCGTCCCCTACACGACCCGGCACCCCGCGGTGTACCTCTGCTCCTCCGCAACACCGCCCGGACCGGGGGTCCACGGCATGTCCGGCCACCACGCCGCGCGAGCGGTGTGGCGGCGCCTCGCCCTCGGCCGCTGACCGCTCCCGCGCCGCTCCCTCCGGCGCCGCGGACGCCGCCCTCGCGCCCGCCGCACCGGACCCCGGTGCAGGAGTCCCGTGCCTTCCTCGCGGCCTTCCGAGGCGCCTTCCTGGTGACACCGACCCTGTCCCGGATAGGGTCGGGCGGCGCGACCGCCGGGCTCGACAGGCAAGGAACACAGATTCACATGGCTCAGACAGGGCGGGTGCTGATCGCCGCCGACAAGTTCAAGGGCTCGCTCACGGCCGTGCAGGTCGCCGAGCACGTCACCGCCGGACTGCACCGGGCCCGCCCGGACCTCGAGATCGAGGCGCTTCCCGTGGCGGACGGCGGCGACGGGAGTGTCGCCGCGGCCGTTGCCGCCGGTTTCGAGCGCCACGAGGTGGCGGTGACCGGTCCGCTGGGTGCCCCGGTGACCGCCGGCTTCGCCCTGCGCGACGGCACCGCCGTGGTGGAGATGGCGCAGGCTTCCGGGCTGCGCCTGCTCCCCGAGGGCGTCCATGCCCCGCTCACCGCGACGACGTACGGCACCGGCGAGGTCGTGCGCGCCGCGCTGGAGGCCGGCGCCCGCACGATCGTGCTCGGTGTCGGCGGATCCGCCACCGTCGACGGCGGGGTCGGGATGCTGGAGGCCCTCGGAGGGCGCTTCCTGGACGTCGACGGAGACCCGGTGTCGTGGGGCGGCGGCCCGCTCCGCGAACTGGACACGGTGGACCTGTCGCAGCTCGATCCGCGGCTCGAGGGCGCCGAGGTGGTGCTCGCCGGCGATGTGGACAACCCACTCACGGGGCCCAAGGGGGCGGCGGCGGTGTACGGGCCCCAGAAGGGCGCCTCCGAATCCGACGTCGTGGTGCTGGAGACCGGACTGGAGCGGTTGGTGGAGGTGCTGGCCTCCACCGCCCCGACGACGGGTCCCGACGCTGCCGAGGCCGCCCGGGCGCCCGGAGCCGGCGCCGCCGGCGGGGTGGGCTTCGCCGCGCTCGTCGGCCTGGGCGCGACCTTCCGGCCCGGAATCGAGGTACTGCTGGGTGTCCTGGGTTTCGCCGAGGCCGTGGAGCGCGCCTCGCTGGTCGTCACCGGCGAGGGATCGCTCGATGCGCAGACCCTGCACGGCAAGGCCCCGGCCGGGGTCGCCGCCGCCTCCCGTGCCGCGGGCAAGCGCGTGGTCGCCGTGTGCGGCCGCCTGGAGGTCGACGAGGCGGACCTGGCGGGAGCCGGTGTGGCCGCGGCCTACCCCCTCACCGCGGTGGAGTCCGACCCCGGGCGCTGCATGGCCGAAGCCGGTCCGCTGCTGGAGAAGGTCGCCGAACGGCTCGCGGAGGAGCAGCTCCGGTCGCTCTGAACGCGGGTGCTCCCGTCCGCACGCGAGAGGGGTTCCGGGCACTGCCCGGAACCCCTCTCGCGTGCGCGCCCCGTTTCGGACCGACTAGCTCTGGGCCGCCGTACGGGCCTCACGCCGGTTGTCCCGGAAGGTGTTGACCCTGCGCGCCGTCGCGAACAGCGGAATGACCGCGCCGAGCACGACCTGGAGAGCGCATCCGGTCTGCAGCAGCAGTTCCCCGCTGGGGGCGTCGAACGCCCACGCCGCGAGCATGCCCATGCTGAGCACGATCCAGCTCAACATGGCCACGGCGAGCCGACCGCGCGGCTTGGGGTACTCCACGCGACTCACCATCAGCCATGCCACACCGATGATCGCCAGCAGCGTGGGGATGAAGGGCAGCTCCAGCAGCACGATCGACACGACCGTCAGGGCCCCGAACGGACTGGGCATCCCCTGGAAGATGCCGTCGCGCAGGGTGACGCACGAGAAGCGTGCGAGACGCAGCACCACGGCCAGCAGCACGACCACCGCGGCGACCACAGACACCCGCTGGTGGGCGTCGGAGGCGACCATGCCCCACACGGCCACGAAGTACGCGGGAGCCAGTCCGAAGCTCACCAGGTCCGACAGGTTGTCCAACTCGGCGCCCATGGCCGAACTGCGCAGCTTCCGCGCCACCAGGCCGTCGAAGAGGTCGAAGACCGAGGCGAGCAGCATGAGGATGACGGCGGTCGCCGCCGAGTGGCGGGCCATGCCGCCGTCCTCGTTGCCCATCAGATGCGGGATCAGCACACCGGTGGTGGTGAAGTACACCGCGAGGAATCCGCACGTGGCGTTGCCCAGCGTCAGGGTGTCCGCTATGGAGAGCCGCATCGAGAGCGGCATCTCGTCGTCGTCCGCCTCGGGCACCCATGCCGCCTGGGTGTCGGAATCAATCACGGTCAAGGCGTGTCACCCCTGCAGTCGTCGCCTGGCCGACCTCGACGGCCGGCTCGATGCCGCGCGGGAGGTAGATGTCCACCCGCGACCCGAAGCGGATGAGGCCGATGCGCTCGCCCTGCTCCACCTTCGTGCCCTCCGGGACGTAGGGGATGATGCGGCGGGCGACGGTACCGGCGATCTGGATCATTTCGACATCGCCGATCTCGGTGTCGAAGTGCCAGACGACGCGCTCGTTGTTCTCGCTCTCCTTGTTGAACGCCGGGACGAAACCGCCGGGGACGTGTTCCACGGAGGTCACGGTTCCGGCGAGCGGAGCGCGGTTGACGTGCACGTTGAGCGGGCTCATGAAGATCGCGACCCTGGTGCGTCCGTCCTGCCACGGCATGATGCTCTGCACCACGCCGTCGGCCGGGGAGATCACCCTGCCCGGGGCGATCTCGCGCTCCGGGTCGCGGAAGAACCACAGCATGCCTGCAGCGAGAGCTGTGGCGGGTACGGCCACCGCCCTCGCACGTCCGGAGCGGCGGGCGCGTACGAGGCTCACTGCGGCCGTGGCCACAGTGGGGAGGAGCCACGGCGACGCTCCGCGCGCGAGGCGGACTCGGCCGCTGGTTGCAGAGGATGGGCTGTGGGACATGGAAGACCTTCGTAGCGGAGGGGGCCGCTTCGACACGCGGGACGGCGGCTTTCCGGGATGCTACCGGTTACTGGTGGCAACTGGGCAAGCCAGAGGGCCATTCAGCGCCGGAAACCGCTGGTCCGAACAACCTCCCGGCGTGCCGGGGAAGTGCTCGGACCAGCGATGCTGCGGACGCCTCAGCCCTGGAGCCGGTATTCCTCCAGCAGCCTGCGCCCGACGATCATCTTCTGGATCTCGGCGGTTCCTTCACCGATGAGGAGCATCGGTGCCTCACGGTAGAGGCGCTCGATCTCGTACTCCTTCGAGAAACCGTACCCTCCGTGGATGCGGAAAGCGTCCTCCACGACCTCCTTGCAGTACTCGGAGGCGAGATATTTGGCCATTCCAGCCTCGAGGTCGTTGCGCTCCCCGGAGTCCTTCTTGCGGGCCGCGCCCACCATCAAGGCGTGGGCCGCCTCGACCTTGGTACCCATTTCGGCCAGCTTGAACTGGATGGCCTGGTGCTCGGAAATCGGTTTGCCGAAGGTGTGGCGTTGCTGTGCGTAGTCGATGCCCAATTCGAAGGCGCGTCGGGCGACCCCGCAGCCGCGGGCGGCGACGTTGACCCGGCCGACCTCGACACCGTCCATCATCTGGTAGAAGCCGCGACCGGTCTCGCCGCCGAGTACCCGGTCCGCGGGGATCCGCAGGCCGTCCATGATCAACTCGGTGGTGTCGACGCCCTTGTAGCCCATCTTGTCGATCTTGCCCGGGACGGTGAGGCCGGGGCGCACCTCGCCGAACCCCGGCTCCTTCTCCACCAGGAACGTGGTCATCGACCTGTGGGGCGGCGTGCCCTCGGGCTGCCCCTCGTCGGTGCGGCACAGCACCGCGACGAGCGTGGCGGACCCTCCGTTGGTCAGCCACATCTTCTGGCCGTCCAGGACGTACGCGTCGCCGTCCCGCACCCCCTTGGAGGTGATCGCGGACACGTCCGACCCGAGCCCCGGTTCGGACATCGAGAACGCGCCGCGCACCTCGCCGGTCGCCATCTTCGGGAGGAAGGCGTCCTTCTGCTCCTGCGTGCCGTGCTGCTTGAGCATGTAGGCGACGATGAAGTGCGTGTTGATGATGCCGGACACGCTCATCCAGCCCCGTGCGATCTCCTCCACGCACAGCGCGTAGGTCAGGAGCGATTCGCCCAGGCCGCCGTACTCCTCGGGGATCATCAGCCCGAAGACCCCGAGTTCCTTGAGGCCCTCGACGATGTCGGTCGGGTACTCGTCCCGGTGCTCCAGTTCGGTCGCGACCGGGAGGATCTCCTTGTCGACGAAGCTCCGGACAGTGGAGACGATCTCCTGCTGGACGTCCGTCAGCCCCTCGGTGCGTGCGAGCCTGCCCATGTCACTTCGCCTCCTTCGGTGCTGGTTCCCGCAGTTCCGGGCGCCCGGGCTGCTCGCCGCCGCGTCCCTTCACGTAGGAGGCGGTCGGCACCATCACCTTCCGCCGGAAGACGCAGACCAGCGTGCCGTCCTGGTTGCAGCCCCTGGTCTCGACGTGCACCACGCCCCGGTCGGACTTCGACCGCGAAGGGGTCTTGTCCAGCACCGTCGTCTCCCCGTACAGGGTGTCGCCGTGGAACGTCGGGGCGACGTGTTTGAGGGACTCGATCTCCAGGTTGGCGATCGCCTTGCCGGAGACGTCCGGGACGGACATCCCCAGCAGCAGGGAGTACACGTAGTTGCCGACGACGACGTTCCGGCCGAAGTCGGTGGTCCGCTCCGCGTAGTTCGCGTCCATGTGGAGCGGGTGGTGGTTCATCGTCAGCAGGCAGAAGAGGTGGTCGTCGTACTCGGTGACCGTCTTGCCGGGCCAGTGCCGGTAGACGTCGCCGACGGTGAACTCTTCGTAGGTGCGGCCGAACTGCATCGGTTCAGGTCTCCTCGGGATCCGTCGGTCAGGACTGGGGCGGCTCGAACCGCGAGGTGCGCCGCAGCCCGGCGGCACGCCCCTTGCCGGCGACCACCAGCGCCATCTTGCGGCTGGCCTCGTCGATCATCTCGTCGCCGAGCATGGCCGAGCCCTTCGCGCCGCCCTCGGCCGAGGTGTAGTACTCGTACGCGTCGAGGATCAGCTCCGCGTGGTCGTAGTCCTCCTGCGACGGCGAGAAGATCTCGTTCGAGGCGTCGACCTGCCCGGGGTGCAGCACCCACTTGCCGTCGAAGCCCAGCGCGGCCGCGCGGCCGGCCACCTCGCGGTAGCCGTCGATGTTCTTGATCTGCAGGTAGGGGCCGTCGATCGCCTGCAGGTCGTTGGCCCGGGCGGCCATCAGAATCCGCATCAGGATGTAGTGGTAGGCGTCGGCCGGGTAGCCGGGCGGCTGTTCCCCCACCACCAGGGACTTCATGTTGATGGACGCCATGAAGTCGGCGGGGCCGAAAATGATCGTCTCCAGGCGGGGGGAGGCCGCGGCGATCCCGTCGACCTCGACCAGGCCCCTGGCGTTCTCGATCTGGGCCTCGATCCCGATGCGGCCCACGTCCAGGCCGACCGTCTTCTCGATCTGGGTCAGCAGCATGTCCAGCGCCTGCACCTGCTGCGCGTCCTGCACCTTCGGCAGCATGATGCAGTCCAGGTTCGCTCCGGCGCCCTCCACGACGGTGATGACGTCGCGGTAGGTCCAGTGGGTCGTCCAGTCGTTCACCCGCACGACCCGGGTCTTGCCCGTCCAGTCGCCCTCGTTGAGGAACTTCACGATGGTGTGGCGTGCGTCGGGCTTGGCCAGCGGTGCGCAGGCGTCCTCCAGGTCGAGGAAGACCTGGTCCGCGGGGAGGCCCTGGGCCTTCTCCAGGAAGCGCGGGTTGGAACCCGGCACCGCCAGGCAGGAGCGGCGCGGGCGCAGCGGCTTCGCCGGGGTGTCGGCAGGGCTGGTCATGCGGGGACCTCCAGTGAGTCGAGCGTGTTCGCGGAGCGGATCTCGTCGACGATACGGCCGATGATCTCCGTGATCCCGAAGTCCTTGGGAGTGAAGACGGCCGCCACTCCGGCGGCCCTGAGGGCGTCGGCGTCGGCGGAGGGGATGATGCCGCCGACGACGACCGGCACGTCGCCGGCTCCGGCCTCGCGCAGCCGTTCCAGTACCTCGGGTACCAGTTCGGCGTGCGAGCCGGAGAGAATGGACAGGCCGACGCAGTGCACGTCCTCGGCGACGGCCGCCGAGACGATCTGCTCGGGAGTGAGGCGGATGCCCTGGTAGACCACCTCGAATCCGGCGTCGCGGGCTCGTACGGCAATCTGCTCCGCGCCATTGCTGTGGCCGTCCAGACCGGGCTTGCCCACGAGCAGCCGGAGCCTGCCCCCGCCGAGGTCCTGCGCCGTGCGGGACACCGCGCGGCGCACCTCGGCCAGCGACGAGCCCTCCTCGGCGCCGACACCGACCGGCGCGCCGGTCACACCGGTCGGCGCACGGAACTCGCCGAAGACCTCGCGCAGCGCGCCCGCCCACTCGCCGGTGGTCACCCCGGCGCGGGCGCACTCCAGCGTGGCCTCCATCAGGTTGGCGTCGGTGGCCGCGGTCTCCTTCAGCATTTCGAGGGCCTGCGCAGCCGGCGGCCACACGTACGGTGCGTCCCGGGTGCGCCGCCAGTCCCGGACGGCCTGCGCCGTGCGGGCCTCGTCGGCCGGGTCGATGGTGAGGACGGCGGTGTCCAGGTCCGCGGTGAGCGGGCTCGGCTCGGTGCCCTCGAAGCAGTTGACGCCGACGATCTGCTCCTCGCCGGACTCGATCCGGCCCCGCCGCTCCGCGTGCGAGGAGACCAGCTGGGACTTCAGGTAGCCGGACTCGACGGCCGCCATCACCCCGCCCATCTTCTCGATGTGCTCCATCTCCTTCAGGGCCGCGGTGACCAGCGAGTCGACCTTTCCCTCGACGACGGGGGAGCCGGCGAACAGGTCGTCGTACTCCAGCAGGTCGCTCTCGAGTGCCAGGACCTGCTGGATGCGCAGCGACCACTGCTGGTCCCACGGGCGGGGCAGGCCCAGTGCCTCGTTCCAGGCGGGCAGCTGCACCGCGCGGGCCCGGGCGTCCTTGGAGAGGGTGACGGCCAGCATCTCCAGCACGATCCGCTGGACGTTGTTCTCCGGTTGCGCTTCGGTCAGTCCGAGCGAGTTGACCTGCACGCCGTAGCGGAAGCGGCGCTGCTTGGGATCCTCGATGCCGTACCGCTCACGGGTGATGCGGTCCCACAGCTCGGTGAAGGCACGCATCTTGCACATCTCCTCGACGAAGCGGACGCCCGCGTTGACGAAGAACGAGATGCGCCCCACCACGTCGCCGAACCGGTCGGCGGGGATCTGCCCGGAGTCCCGCACCGAGTCCAGCACCGCGACCGCGGTGCTCAGCGCGTAGGCGATCTCCTGCACCGGTGTGGCCCCGGCCTCCTGCAGGTGGTAGCTGCAGATGTTGATCGGGTTCCACTTCGGGATGTGGTTGACCGTGTAGGCGATCATGTCGGTGGTCAGCCGCAGGCTCGGGCCGGGCGGGAAGACGTGCGTCCCGCGGGAGAGGTACTCCTTGACGATGTCGTTCTGCGTCGTGCCCGACAGTTGCGAGAGGGCCTCCTCGTCGAGTCCCTGCTCCTCCGCGACCACCTGGTAGAGCGCCAGCAGCCACATGGCGGTGGCGTTGATGGTCATGGAGGTGTTCATCCGCTCCAGCGGGATGTCCTGGAACAGCCGCCGCATGTCACCGAGGTGGGAGACCGGGACCCCGACCCGGCCGACCTCGCCGCGGGCGAGGACGTGGTCGGGGTCGTAGCCGGTCTGCGTGGGGAGGTCGAAGGCGACCGACAGCCCCGTCTGCCCCTTGGCGAGGTTGCGCCGGTACAGCTCGTTGGACGCTTCCGCCGTGGAGTGGCCCGCGTAGGTGCGCATCAGCCACGGCCGGTCCTTCTTCCGTTCCGTCATGCGTGCTCCCCGCTCACACGTTCCGGAAGCGGTTGATGGCCGTCTCGTGCCGGGCGCGCTTCTCCTTGTCGCGGACGCCGAGGCCTTCCTCGGGGGCGAGGCAGAGCACGCCGACCTTGCCCTGGTGCAGGTTCTTGTGCACGTCGTACGCGGCCTGTCCGGTCTCCTCCATGGAGTAGCTCCGGGAGAGCGTGGGGTGGATCTTTCCCTTGGAGATGAGGCGGTTCGCCTCCCACGCCTCGCGGTAGTTGGCGAAGTGCGAGCCGACGATGCGCTTGAGGGACATCCACAGGTAGCGGTTGTCGTAGGTGTGCTCGTAGCCGGAGGTGGAGGCGCAGGTGACGATGGTGCCGCCCTTGCGGGTGACGTACACGCTCGCCCCGAAGGTCTCCCTGCCGGGGTGCTCGAAGACGATGTCGACGTCCTCGCCGCCGGTCAGCTCCCGGATGCGCTTGCCGAAGCGCTTCCACTCCTTCGGGTCCTGGGCGTGCTCGTCCTTCCAGAACCGGTATCCCTCGGCCTTGCGGTCGATGATCGCCTCCGCGCCCATGCTGCGGCAGATCTTGGCCTTCTCCTCGCTGGAGACCACACAGATCGGGTTGGCGCCGCCGGCCAGCGCGAACTGGGTGGCGTAGCTGCCGAGTCCGCCGCTCGCTCCCCAGATCAGCACGTTGTCGCCCTGCTTCATGCCGGCGCCGTTGCGCGAGACCAGCTGCCGGTACGCGGTGGAGTTGACCAGGCCGGGGGCCGCGGCCTCCTCCCAGGAGAGGTGGTCGGGCTTCGGCATCAGCTGGTTCGTCTTGACCAGCGCGATCTCGGCCAGACCGCCGAAGTTGGTCTCGAAGCCCCAGATGCGCTGCTCCGGGTCGAGCATGGTGTCGTTGTGGCCGTCGGCGCTCTCCAGCTCGACGGACAGGCAGTGCGCGACGACCTCGTCGCCCGGGTTCCACTTGTTGACGCCGGGGCCGGTGCGCAGCACGACGCCCGCCAGGTCGGAGCCGATGATGTGGTACGGCAGGTCGTGCCGCTTCGCCAGCGGGGACGAGCGTCCGTAGCGCTCCAGGAACCCGAAGGTCGACAGCGGTTCGAAGATCGAGGTCCAGACCGAGTTGTAGTTGACCGAGGAGGCCATGACGGCGACCAGGGCTTCCCCGGGGCCGAGTTCGGGCACCGGAACCTCGTCGACGTGCAGGGATTTGCGCGGGTCCTTCTCCCCGCTGGGCAGGCCTTCGAACATCTGCGCCTCGTCCTTGTGCACGGTCACCGCGCGGTAGGACTCGGGGAGCTCGAGGGCGGCGAAGTCTTCGGCCGCCGTGTCGGACGAGAGGATCGCGTCGAGGATCTTGTTCACGGTAATGCCTCCGGCGAAGCGCGTAGCGGGAGAAACGCTCGAGGGAACGTCGGTGGTGAGGCAGTGCCGTCGGTTCGGCGTGGCTTCGGCGTGCGCCGTGTGGGCGCGGGGGTGCCTGTGACGCAGGCGTCCGGGCTGCGGGCGGGGTGTGCGCCGAGGGACAGCACCCGGACTGCTGTTCACCGTATGACACTGAGTGCCATCGCACAAGGCACTAGGTGCCAGATGTTTTCCTCAAGTCTCACCCGCGCCGTTCACCCGGGCAACCGGCGGCGGGGCGACGCTTCCGCGCGGCCGGAGGTGCACGGCGCGGCCCGGCCGCGAACGGCGGACGGCCCGGGCGGGTGGAGGACCGGGTGGATCCGAGGAAGGGCGGCCCTCAGCGCCTGCCGCGCAGGGCGTCCTCGATCGACGCCATGATCCGGGGAAGCGATGCGTCCGTTCGGGCGATGGTGACCAGGACCTCGCCCTCCTGCGTGGTCCGCGCCGGTTCCTCGGCGCCGGTGGACGCCGTCCGGGACGTGTCGGGCCGGTCGGCGGCGAAGCCCGTGCCGAACGTCCGCCGGACGATCGCGAACGCGTGGTCGAGCTGGGCCTCCACGTCCCCCACCGCGCCGCCCCGGAGCCACCGCCGCAGCACGTGGTTGTGCGCCGTGACCACGGCGGAGGCGGCCACCTCGGCCAGCAGGGGCTCGTCGAAGCCGCTGGCCCCCTCGCCCGCGTCCCGGTGCGCGGCCTCGTCGAAATGACCGAGGAGGTAGCGCGTGAACAGCCGCTCGTAGCGCGCCACCGAGGCGATCTCCCGCTCCCGCAGCGCGGGGACCTCCCGGGTCAGCTTGTACCGTTCGACGCTGCCCTGGGGCGACGCCGCGTACATCTTCATGACTTCCTTGATGCCGCGGCACACCGTGTCCAGCGGGTGCTCGTGCGCGGGCGCGGCCTCCAGCACGGCCTGCGCGCGGACCAGGGTGTCGTCGTGGTCCGGGAAGATCGCCTCCTCCTTGGACCGGTAGTGCCGGAAGAAGGTCCGCCGCGCGACCCCGGCGGTCGCGGCGATCTCGTCGACGGTCGTGGCCTCGTAGCCCTTGGTCGCGAACAGCTCCATCGCCGCGGCGGCGAGTTCGCGACGGATCTTCAGCCGCTGGGTGGAGGCGGCGGGGGTACGGGCGGGCTTCACGGACTCCGGCATGTGGTGCACGTTACACCGTGTGACCTGCGGGGAAGGCGGGCCTCCCGGAGGTTCCAGGAGGCCGCCCCAGCCCGCGCTCACCTCGTCGCGTACTCGCGGAAGCCCCTCCCGGTCTTGCGGCCGAGGCATCCCGCCGCGACCAGGTGCTCCAGCAGCGGAGCGGGGGCCAGCCCCGGATCGCGGAACTCGCGGTGCAGCACCTGCTCGATCGCCAGCGAGACGTCCAGCCCCACCACGTCCAGCAGTTCGAACGGTCCCATCGGGTAACCGCCACCGAGCTTCATCGCGGCGTCGATGTCGTCCGGCGACGCGTAGTGCTCCTCGACCATCTTCACCGCGTTGTTCAGGTACGGGAACAGCAGGGCGTTCACGATGAACCCGGCGCGGTCCCCGCAGTCCACCGGATGCTTGCGCACCGCCGTGCAGACCTCGCGCACGGTGGCGACGGCGTCGTCGACCGTGAGCACCGTGCGCACCACCTCGACCAGCTTCATGGCGGGTGCCGGGTTGAAGAAGTGCATGCCGACCACGTCCTGGGGCCGGGTCGTCGCCCGCGCGCAGGCCACCACGGGCAGCGAGGACGTGGTGGTGGCCAGCACCGCGCCCGGCCTGCACACCTTGTCCAGCGCCGCGAACAGCTCCCGCTTGACCTCGATATCCTCCGCCACGGCCTCCACGGCGAGGTCCACGCCGGACAGCGCCTCCAGCGTGCCGGATGGGGTGATGCGGGCCAGCGCGGCCCGGCAGTCCGACTCGCTCATCCGGCCCTTGCGCACCGCACGCTCCAGCGAGCGGGCGACCCGCTCCAGGGCGCGTCGGGCCTTCTCCTCGCTGCGCGCCGCCAGCACGGTCGGGTAGCCGGAGCGCGCGAACACCTCCGCGATGCCGGCGGCCATGGTGCCGGACCCCACCACGCCGACCGCGGTCACCGGCCGTCCCGTGACGCCCGCCGCTCCGTCGGAGGGCGTACGCGCGTCCGGCACGACGGTCGGCGACCCGGGGGCCTCGTAGGTGTAGAACCCCGCACCGGACTTGCGGCCGTTGAGTCCGGCGTCGCTCAGCTGCCGCAGAATCGGTGCCGGGGCGTGCAGCCGGTCCTGCGACTGCGCGTACATGGCGTCCAGCACGGTGCGCGCGGTGTCCACGCCGATGAGGTCGAGCAGCGCCAGCGGTCCCATGGGCAGACCGCAGCCCAACCGCATGGCGGCATCGATGTCCTCCCGGCCGGCGTAGTGCGACTCGTACATCGCCGCGGCCTGGTTGAGGTAGCCGAACAACAGGCCGTCCGCGACGAACCCGGGCCTGTCCCCGACCGCGATCGGGTCCTTGCCGAGTTCCCGGGCGAGTCGGGTCACGGCCCCGACGGCCTCGGACGAGGTCAGCACGGAGGACACCACCTCGACCAGCCTCATGGCGGGCGCCGGGTTGAAGAAGTGCAGGCCCAGCACGCGCTCCGGCCGGTCGGAGTCGGCGGCGAGCCGGGTCACCGACAGCGCGTTGGTCCCGGTGGCGAGGATGGTCTCCGGTGCAACGACCGAGTCCAGGGCGGCGAAGACACGGCACTTGGTGTCGTAGTCCTCGGGCACCACCTCGATCACCAGGTCCGCGCCGGAGACGTCCTGCAGATCGGACGAGGTGCGGAAGCGGGTCAGGGTGCCGCGGCGCTCCTCCTCGGTGAGGCGGCCGCGCTCCACGGAACGGGCGGTCGAGGCCTCCAGCGAAGCGACGGCGCGCCGGGCGGCCGACGCGTCGACGTCGACGCCGACCACCTCGCGGCCCGCACGGGTGAGCACGTCGACGATTCCGGTGCCCATGGTGCCCAGGCCGACGACGGCGATGGTGTTCAGGGGTGGACGGTCCATCACGGACTCCCAAGTGACGACTGAAAAGGGGAGAGCCGCGCGTGCACAGGGGCGCGCGGCGCAGAACTGCGGGCGCCGGGCGACCCTGTCCCGGGGCCGCGCCGGCCGGGGTGGTCACCGAACCGACTGCACTCTCGGCGGCTGCGTCACCAGGCCGCCTGAGCGGTGGTACCGCTCTGATGAGCAGGCTAACTCGTCGGTAACAAGAACGCCAGGGGAGACGGCCGAAAAAATGGCACCCAGTGCCAGTGACGTACCGGCCCCAGCCCGGGTTGACCAAGCGTCGCGACGTCAATGCTCCCCGTGGTGGCCGCAGGGGAGCGGCGCCGCTCGCCCAGGGAGGGAGTCAGCGCGTGAAGGGCCGCAGAGACGCAGCCGAGTTCGCCGTACTCGAACACCGGGCACGCGCGGAGGCGCGTGACGACGCGTCGGGGGAGTGCGGGAGACTCCTCCGGCTGGCACGCGAGGACACGCCCGCCGCGCGCGAGGCCCTCGCCGCGGTCCTCGCCCAGCGCGGCCGCCCGCTGTGGGCCCTGGAGACCGCCTCCTTCTCACTGGGGTGCGCAGGGGACAGGCGCGCCTTCGAGACGCTGGTATTCCTGCTCAACCACCGTGATCCTGTCCGCGGCGCCACCGCCGCCCACGCACTCGCGAGGCTGTCCGACCCCCGCACCGCCCGGGCCGCCGCCGTCCTGGCGACCAACGAGCTGCGCACGGCCTATGCGCTGCATCCGGTGCGCCTACTGACGGCACTGAGTGCCCCGGAGGCCGTCCCGACCCTGGTGGAGCTGCTCGCCCGGCTGCTCGACCGGCCGGGCGCCCCTCACCCCGTCGTCCTCGCCTGCGTGGAGGGGCTCGGGCGCCTCGGCGACGCCCGGGCCCGGCCCGTACTGCGGGAGGCCGCCGGCCACCACCGGCTGCGCGCCGCGGCCGAAGCCGCCCTGGCACGCACCGGAGCATGAGGCAGACCCGGGGCGCCCGTGCTCAGTAGGCGTTCCACTCGTGCCGCTGGTACTCCAGCACCGTCGGATCCATCAGAGTGCTGGCACGGACGTCCCGGGAACGACGGTCGAGCGGGAAGACCCGGGCCGCGCGCAGCACCGACGCGTCCAGGAAACGCATCGGCGGGGCGTGCGGCGCGAGGCGCAGGGGAGGACGTTCCCCCTCCGTCTCCGAGGCGGGCCGCGCAAGCAGGAACCCCCAGTTGCCGAAGCTCGGCACGTCCACGTTGTAGGCGGTGGTGGCGAATCCGGACGCCTGCAGCGTCGCGTCGATCGACCAGTACGTCTTCGGGGCGAAGAACGGCGAACCCGCCTGCACCACGACGTTCCCGCCGGGCGCCAGGGCGTGGGAGACCATGCCGTAGAACTCCACCGAGTACAGCTTGGCCAGTGCGGCGGTGTCCGGATCGGGGAAATCGACGACGACCGCATCGAACTGCTGCGTGCTGTCCCGGAGCCAGTTGAACGCGTCCGCGTTGACCGTGTTCACCCGCGGATCCGAGAACGCACGGTGGTTCAGCTCCCGCAGCGGTTCGAAGCTGCTCCCCAGCTCCGTCATGGCCGGGTCCAACTCGACCAGTGTGACCTCGTCCACGTCGTCGTAGCGCAGCACTTCCCGCAGGGCGAGTCCGTCGCCGCCGCCGAGAATCAGCACCGACGACCGCCGGCCCGCGAGAGCCGGATGCACCAGCGCCTCGTGGTACCGGTACTCGTCGAAGGAGGAGAACTGCAGGTCGCCGTTGAGGAACAGCCGCATGTCGCCGTCCCCGGTCAGCGTCGGCGACTCGGTGACGACGATCTGCTGGTACGCGGTCCGCTCGGCACGCACCACCGGGTCGCGGTACAACTGCTGACGTGCGGTGATCTCGATGTCCTCCGCCAGCACATAGCAGCCCGAGAGCACCGCCAGGACGCCCGCCATGCCCGCGAGCAGACCGACCCGCACCATACGGCGCATCCGATCCCGGAAGATCCACAGCACCACCACGATGCCGGCGAGCGCATTGACGCCCCCCACCACCAAGGTGCCCTTGATCTGGCCGAAGGTCGGCAGCAGCAGCAACGGGAAGCACAGGCCGCCGACGAGCGCGCCGATGTAGTCCACGGCGAACATGTCGGCCACCGCGCTGCCGGCCTCCTGGGTCCGGATCCGCTGCAGCAGCGTCATCAGCAGCGGGATCTCCGCGCCGATCAGCACCCCCACCACGAAGGCGATGAACACCACGCCCGGCGTGTAGATCCGCAGCCAGGCGTACGCGACGTACAGGATCAGGACGGAGAGCCCCCCGACCAGCGCCAGCAGGCCCTCCACCAGCGCGAACGCTCCGGCAGCCCGGCGGCGCAGCGGCTTGGCCGCCAAGGAGCCGAGGCCCATGGCGAACACCATCACCGACAGCACGATCGAGGTCTGCATGACCGAGTTGCCGATGAGGTAGCTGCCGAGCGCCGTGAGCGCCAGTTCGTACACCAACCCGCAGGCGGCACACAGGAAGACGGCGAACAGAAGCAGGAATCGCGGGAAACGCGAGGTCAGGACGGGAGAGTGAGCGGACACGGGCTTCTCATCACAGTGACGGGTCGGATGTGCGGTCGACGCGGCGTCAGGCCAGCGCCGCGCCGACCATCAGGGCCGTGCCGAGGTACATGGCGGCCTGCACCCATGCCGCGGGATGCGGGCGGCCACCGTCGTCCTCGAACACGGTGGCTCCCAGCCGACCGGGCGTCAGGAGAGCCACCATGATGAAGACCAGGGTCATCATGACGACGCCCGCGACTCCGTAGAGAAGCGTGCTGAACAACCCGTAGCCCAGGCCCGCCTCGGATTCACTGGCACCTATCGCCTGTGCGATCACCCAGCCGATGCCGACCATCTGCCCGCCGAGCACCACGGCTGCGCCCTTGTTGCGCTCGGTCCACACCACTGCGGCGAGCTTCCCCGGCGTGGCCACATCCAGGACGATGAAGCCGAGCACCATCACGGCGAAGCCCACGAGGCCGTACAGCAGCGCAATACCGGCCTGTTCGAATATGTATCCCACTGTTCTGCTTTCCTTCCGGAGTGTGTGCCGCGTCGCGGTGTGTGCTGATCACTTGCCGAAGCCGGGGCCGCCGCCGCGGAAGCTGCTGCTGCCGGGAGCGGGCCAGGAACGCCGTACGTGGGAGCTCCAGCGGTCGTAGCCGTCGTCGTAGTCGTCCACGTCGATCACGCTGCCCGTGCCCACGGAGCGGGGCCCGATGGCGACCATGTCGTCGTCGTAGCGGAGGAAGACCATGCCGTCGTCGCTGAGGCGGTCGGCGGCGGCCGTGTGGCCGTCGATCTCGTCGGCGACCTCGGAGGGCGGGTCGGAGGGGTCGAGATAGTTGCCCATCTCGTACTCGTACGTGCTGGAGATCCAGCTGTACGGCACGTCGTTGGGGGCGGCGGAGCAGCCGGTCGCGAGAAAACTGACGGTGGCCGTCACCGCCACCGAAGCCGGCCCGATGCGCTTCATCTGATCTCCATCCGGGTGTGCGTGGCCACCACGTGGCCGGTCTGCGGGTAGGTGTGCCAGGTGCGCCAACCGAGACCGGGGCCGCGCTCGACGGCGAGGGCGGTCACCGCGTCCGCAGCGCCCGGGAACACGCCGTAGAGCGCATCGGACCGGCCCTCCACCGCCGTGCGCACCGCGGTCACCCGGTGGGCGAAACCCACCGGATCGTGCTGCTCCACCTCGGCGGCGAAGCGGTAGAGCCAGCCGGGGAATTCCTCGGTGACCCGGGCGGGCAGGCGGGGCGAACCGCCGGGCAGGCAGGCGACGGTCTCGCGCACCGGACCGGCGAACACCTGATGGGAGGCGCCCAGGAGACGCAACTCGACCGTGAGCCCCGGAAAGGTCTCTACCTCGGCGACCGCGAGCGCCTCGTGCGCGGGAAGACCCAGTGCGAAGGAGAGGTCGTCGGAACCCGTGTCCAGGAAGGGAGTTGCGAGGTGTATACCGCTCACGGGACGCAGGCCTCACGCCGTCCCGATGCGGCCACGACCCCCATGCTGCAGTCCCCTGTTCCCCGTTGTGCCGTCCGGCACCGGCGTGCGTCGGGCGAGTATGGCACAGCTCACTGTGCTGCCCGGGACGGGGGTGCGCCGCCGCTGCACGAAGACGGGCGCGGGGCGGAGCCGGACAGCGCCCCGTGTGTCAGGGGTGGTTGGGCCCAGCGGCACCGCCCTGCAGGTCCCGCACGCAGCGCAGGTCGGTGAGGGACCGTCCGCCCACCTCGAAGGGGTCGCGTGCGCCGTCCGGCGCGAAGCCCGCCCGACGGTAGAAGCGACGTGCGCGGGTGTTCTCCTCGACGACCCACAGGAACAGACGGGCGGCGCCGGTCCGGGCCGCCGCCTCGCACACCTCCTGGGTCAGGCGGCGGCCGAGCCCTGTGCCGATCAGGCGGGGAAGGAGGTAGAGCGCGTACAACTCGGCATCGGCCGTGCGTCGTTCCCCGTCCCGGTACGGGCCCCATGACGCCCAGCCGGCCACCCCGCCGTCGTCCTCCACCGCCACCAGGTCGTGGGAGGGGCCGGGAAGGCTCAGCCGGGTGCGATGCCGCGCGGCGTCGTCGGGCTCCGACAGCGAGGCCAGGTACTCGGCGGGCATGAGGCCCGCGTAGGCGTGGCGCCAGCCCGCCACCCGTACGGCTGCGATGCCGTCGGCGTCCGTCGTGAGGGCTTTCCGCAGGTGCATGGCCCTCAGCCTGCCACCGGGGGCCCGGTGTCGCACCGGCGTTTCCGCGCACCGGTGCCGTGCGACTGAGTGAATCCGACCGTCCGACAGAGGGATTGTCGGACTGGATTGTGTCGCTCAGCTCCCCGGCGGCGACAGAAGGGACGTGTCCGGCCGCAGCCGTTCACCACCCCCTCGTCGTATCGGCAAGGAGTGACATGACGCGAAGGAAGCCCCCTCTGCCAGAAAGTGCTCACGGACGCCCGCGTCGCGCCGTGGGTGTCCTGGCCGTTCCGCTCTCGCTGGCTCTCGCAGGCATCGCGGGCCCGGTGTACGCCGCCGCGGACGGCCCTGCGCCCGCGGAGAAGGCGCCCCGCGCCTCCGCCGGCGGAGGCGGCGGCTGCCACACGTACTGCCCCGGACCACCCGGGCCCCCCGGGCCGAGGGGCCCGCGCGGGCCGCAGGGGCCGCCCGGCGAGCAGGGCCCGCAGGGGGAGCAGGGAGAGGCGGGTCCGCCCGGTCCGCAGGGGCCGCAGGGACCGCCCGGCGAGCAGGGCCCGCCCGGCCCGTGCACCGCCATCGACTCCTACGCCCCGAGCGCCTCGGAGGAGCACCTCGCCGCACTCGTCGACGGCCAGGCGTTCGTCGGCGACCGGGACCTGACGCCCACCCCGCAAAACATCGTCTGGCAGGACGTCTCGGGCAACGGAGGCTATCCGGACGGCGCCTGCGACATCACCATCGACGAGCAGGGCAACACCGCACGCGTCAAGGTGATCACGACCGGCGGAGACGTCTACGAGACGGTGTGCGACGTCACCGGAGGCGACGTCGCCTGCGAAGAGGAATGGGGTCAACTCGCCTCTCCGCCGGTGATGAACGCCGCCGCGAAGAACGGCAAGCGGAAGGCTTGACGCCCCGCGGCCCACGCCCGGTTCCGTGCGCCCCGTCCGGTGGTGCACGGAACCGGCCGGGTGAGGGGCGGCCGGTGCGGCACGCCGCTCCCCGGCGCTGCCGCGTCCCGTCGCTACCGTCGGTTCCGTGACCGCCCTCCGCCTCCCGCGCCTCTCCTGGACCACCGCGGTGCCGCCGCTCGCCCTCGTTGTTCTGGTCCTGACCTGGGGGCGGCACCTGGCCACCGGCTGGGTGGTCGTCGTGGCCGCCGTCCTCGCGGGGGCCGTCCTGGCGGCTGTGCACCACGCGGAGGTCGTCGCGCTCCGGGTGGGCGAACCGTACGGATCCCTGGTGCTCGCCGTCGCGGTCACGGTCATCGAAGTGGCCCTGATCGTCACGCTCATGGTCTCCGGCGGCGCCGAGACCGAATCCCTCGCCCGCGACACGGTCTTCGCCGCCGTCATGATCACAACGAACGGCATCGCGGGGCTCTCGCTCCTGCTGGGAGCCCTGCGCCACGGCATCACCCACTTCCACCCGGAGGGCAGCGGCGCCGCACTCGCCACCGTCACCACCCTCGCGACGCTCAGCCTCGTGCTCCCGAGATTCACCAGCGAGCCGGGCCCCAAGTTCTCCGCGCCGCAACTCGGTTTCGCCGCGACGGCCTCCCTCGTGCTCTACGTGCTGTTCGTGCTCACCCAGACCCGCCGGCACCGGGACTTCTTCCTCCCGGTGACCTCGGAGGGGACCCCCGTCGGCGAGGACCTCGCGCAGCACGCACCTCCGCCCGGCCGACGGGCCGCACTCACCAGCCTGGGTCTGCTCCTGGTGGCGCTGGTCGCCGTCGTCGGGCTGGCCAAGGTCGAGTCGCCCGCCATCGAGGACGGGGTGGAGGCGGCAGGTTTTCCCCACTCGTTCGTCGGTGTGGTCATCGCCCTGCTCGTCCTCCTGCCCGAGACCCTCGCTGCCGCCAGGGCGGCGCTGCGTGCCCGCATCCAGATCAGCCTCAACCTGGCCTACGGCTCCGCGATGGCGAGTATCGGCCTCACGATCCCGGCGATCGCCATCGCCTCGGTCTGGCTCACCGGGCCGCTCCTGTTGGGGCTGGGGCCGACGCAGCTGGTGCTGCTCCTGCTGACCGTCCTGGTCAGCGGCCTCACCGTCGTCCCAGGACGTGCCACCCGTCTTCAGGGCGCCCTCCACCTGGTGCTGCTGGCCGCCTTCCTGTTCCTGGCGATCATTCCGTGAGAGGTGTCCCTTCCTCCGGCGGATCCGCGGCAGGGGAACGTCGGGCGGAGACGACGGCAGCGGTGTTGGATGAGCACGTGGACCCCGTCGTGACACCCCGACTCGTTCTCCACCCGCTCACACCCGCCGAGGCCGAACGGGTCGCCGCGCGCACACCTGAGCCGGGCGACCGCTGGGCTCCCGGGTATCCCAGGGAGGACGACGTCGACGGTGCGCGGCTCTTCCTGGCGGCCTGTGCGGTGTCGGGGGAACCCTGGCCCTTCGGCACCTACGAGATCCGTCGACGGGAGGACGGACGGGCCATCGGCACCGCCGGCTTCCACGGCCCTCCGGACGCCGGAGGCGAGGTCGCCGTCGGCTACGGCCTCGTTCCGCAGGCACGGAGGCGGGGGTACGCGGCCGAAGCCCTCCGCGCGCTGCTCGACGTGGCCCGCCGGCAGGGCGTCCAGTGCGTCACGGGGGACACCGAGGCCGACAACACCGCCTCACGCCGCACCATGAGCGCGGCGGGTATGCAACTCGTCCGGGAGGACGCCCGACTCGCCCACTACGCCGTGAGGTTCCCGGCCGCCGACGGCGGGTGAGGCCGGATCACCGCACGGCCGGGCAGCGGGCCCGTCTGCGCCGCGTCACTCCATCGACCGGGGCGACCGGGCACGGACGGCTTCCAGCAGCTGCTTGCGCGACGGGTTGACCATCGCCTTCCCCGCGACCGTCACGGTCGGCACGGTCTCGTTCCCGTCGGCGACCGAGCGGACGAAGGCGGCGGCCTCACGGTCGCGCCAGATGTTGACCTTCCGGTACCGCAGCGTGGTGAACCGCAGTTGGGTCCGGAGCTTCATGCAGAACATGCATCCCGGGCGCCAGTACAGCACGACACCCTCGTCCTCGCTGTCCGTCACGGTCCCCCCTCTTCTCCGAGTGCAGGTCTCTTCGAGCGTAGCGGCCTGCGCCGTGCCCCGTCCCGCCCGGTCGGCCGTTCCGGCCCTGACGCAGCGGCGGGGCGGAGGCGACGTCGTCACGCCGCCTCCGCCCCCGACTGCCGCGCTGCGTCAGTGGACGCTCATCCAGTTGGTGTCGATGTTGAGGGTGTAGCCGCCGTGCGTCTCGTTGTGGCCGCCGCGGAACTGGTGCACCCGCTGCCGGTTGTTCCACTGCCCGTCGGGCACGTACGGCGTGAAGTCGAGGTTCCGTTCGCGGTTCCACCATGCGGGCCAGATGTGGTTCGGGCGCGCGTACTTGTCCGAGTTGTAGGTGTCGGAGAGGTCCGCGATGCCGGAACTGATGCTGGAGTAGACGCCCGAACGATAGTCCTGGCGGCGCAGTTGGTTGACCCAGGCGCTCAGGAAGTTCAGCACCGCCCGGCGGCACGTGGCGTTGGCGTTGTTGTACCCCTCCATGTCGTAGTAGAGGACGGAGTGCGCCCCGATGCCCAGCGCCTTGGCCTTGTCGACCGCCGCGTTCGCCGCGTGGCGGCCCTGCGTGCGTGCGGTGGTCGGATCGCTGGACAGGGTGTGGGCGAACCGGTCGGCCTCGCACGGCGCCTGCCGGCCGACGAAGATGGGCAGCGGGTGCCAGCCGCCGTTGACGCGCTTGCGCACCCAGTCGGCCGAGAGCTTCGGTTGGGCGCAGGCCCGGCTGATCCCGCCGATGTAGATGCCGATGGACCGGAAGTTGGTCGACTGCCGCCAGGCGTTGACCACCTTTCCGCCCGGTGCCGTGCAGGCGTCGAAGCCCCGCCCGCGGAACGTCCCGGGCAGCTTGACCGCGGAGAGGGTGACGGCCTCCGCCGTGGTGCGCGGCGCAGCGGTCGAGCGCCGGGCGTCGGGCGTGAGGGCCGCCGTCTCCAGGACGGACGAGGCCTTCCTTCCGCCGAAGGCCGACACCACCACTCCCGCGTCGCGCACCACGAGGTGGCTCTCGCCGCCTGCGTCGGGCCGCACGGAAACCGCGGCACCGTGGTCCACGACGCGGGCGCCGGGGGTGTCCGGGGCCGATGCCGTCCGCCGGATCCACAGACCGGGAGCTCCGCCGACCGCGTGCGCCGGACAGTCCTGCACCTCGCCCGCCCGGCCGACGTACACGGTCGGCGTGTCGAAGAGGATGCAGGCGGTGGGGTGGGCCTCGAGGTCGACGACCCGCCAGGACGCCGGGACCTCGACGTCGTATCCCCGGTGGGTCACGTGCTGCGTCTGAGGTTGCTCCTGGGCGGTGGACACCGACGGTGCCGCGAGGCAGGCGAGGAGGGCTCCGACGAGCGCGTAGCGCAGGCGCCGCATGTCAGCCGCACCTGTTCTTGCTGGTCTGGTAGCGCTCGAGGTAGTCGGTCCATCGCACGCCCTGGATGCGGGAGACCACGACGTTGCCGTCGTGTATCTGCTCGTAGTGCAGGTGGGGGGTGATGTTGTAGAGAGCGGACGTCGCGCCGACGCGCCCGATCTTCTGGCCGCGGTTGACGTGGTCGCCGCGGACCAGTCCGGCACGGCTCTTCAGGTGTGCGTAGCGCGTCCGCCAGCCGTTCCCGTGCCCGATGACGACGGTGTTCCCGTAGCCGGTGTTCTTCGCGTAGAAGGAGCGCAGCACCTTGCCGCCGGCGCTGGCGAACACCCGGCGGCCCAGGTCGTCGGGGCTCCCCGCGGAGTTGTAGTGGTTCCAGTCGATCGAGTGGGCCGGGCTGTGCCCGTTCCAGTTGTTGCCGAGCCACCGCTGTCCGCAGAGGAACGGCATCTTGAAGACGGGCCGGTCCCCGCTGAGGGTCGCGGTTGTGGAGGTGTCCTGCGGCGCCGCGTCGGCAGCGGGTGCGGTGAGGGCGAGCGCGGCGACGGCGCTCACGGCGGCCAGCGCGGCCCGGGATCTTCTCCCCATCATGGTTCTCCCCTTGTCGTCGGATGACGCGGCGATTCAAGGGGCCGGGCATACAAAGCGGATACAAACCGCACGGCGATGAGTTCCGGTGCCGCATTCCGTCCACCCGTACGACAGCGTTCGTCCGCACGACGGGAGAGGCACCATGGCGGACATCAACACCTTCCTCTGGTTCGACGACCAGGCCCGGGAGGCTGCGGAGACCTACGTCTCGATCTTCGGGAAGGGGGCGCGCATCACCGGTGTGCAGCACTACGGAGAGGCGGGGCCGGGCGTGCCCGGATCGGTCATGACCGTGACGTTCGAGCTCGCGGGACAGCCGTTCACCGCGCTCAACGGAGGCCCCGAGTTCACCTTCACCGAGGCCGTCTCGCTGCAGATCACCTGCGAGGACCAGGACGAGGTGGACCACTTCTGGTCCTGCCTGGGCGAGGGCGGCCAGGAGGTGCAGTGCGGCTGGCTCAAGGACCGGTACGGACTGTCCTGGCAGGTCGTGCCCCGCAGGCTGTTCGAGCTGACGGCCGACCCGGATCCGGTCCGCTCGCAGGCGGTGTTCCGGGCGATGCTGGGGATGAAGAAGCTGGAGATCGCGGGCCTGGAGGAGGCGTACGCGGCCGCCGGCTGACCGGCCCCCGCACCGGGCGCCGGGCTACGGCGCGAGGCGGGCCGACTCCTCCCGCAGCGCTCCGAGCGCGAGGCCGATCAGTGGGTGCCGGCGGCTGCCGCGCCGTACGGCGGCGAACACCCGGCGGGTGGGGCGGTCGCCCTCCAGCGGTCGGATGACGGCCGCGGCGAGGTCGATTCCGCGCAGTGCGGTGCGCGGCACCAGTGCCACCCCGGCGCCGTGCGCGACGAGTGCGCTGACCGCCCGGAAGTCGTCGGTCAGGGACGCCACCCGCGGCAGGAACCCGGCCCGCTCGCAGGCGTGCATCACCACCTCGTGCACCGGGTTGCCCGGCCACGGGGTGATCCACGGATCGTCGGCCAACTCGGTCAGCGGGAACCGGTCCCGGCCCACGAGCCGGTGGCCCGGCGGCAGTACGGCGTCGAACGCCTCCGCGTACAGCGGCTCCCGGCGCAGCCGCTGATCGTCCTCCGGGCGCCCGGCGCTGAGCGTCTCCCGGTGCTCCACGGCCACGGAGATGTCCGCTTCGCCCTCGCCGAGGAGCTGCAGGCCCGCACGTCCCTCCGCGTCCCGGACGTGGAAGCGCACCTGCGGAGCGCTGTCGCGCAGCTTTGCCAGTGCCGGGGCCACCACCTCCGTGATCGCCGTCGGATAGGCGGCCACCACCACCTCTCCCCTGAGGCCGGCGGCGCAGGCCGCGAGGTCGGCCTCCGCACGTTCCAGCTGCACCGCGATCGTCGCGGCGTGCTCCGCCAGTACCGTCCCGGGGGCCGTCAGCCGCACGTTCCTGCCGTGCCGTTCCAGCAGCGGCTGCCCGGCCTCCGCCTCCAGCGAGGCCAGCTGCTGCGAGACGGCCGAGGGCGAGAGGTACAGCGCCCGGGCGGCGGCGGTGACCGTGCCGTGGTCGGCCAGCGCCCGCAGTACCCGCAGCCTGCGCGGATCGATGGTCACGCTGCCAGTCTCGCATGATCGTGCAGCGTTCCTTCACGGACATCCCCCGAAATGGCTGATGGACTGCACAGGTCCCGCGGGGTCACTATTCGGCCATGAAGGCTTTGGTGAAGACGGCCGCGGGACCCGGCCTGGACCTGACGGAAGTACCGACCCCGAAGGCCGGTGACGGGCAGGTGCTGATCAAGGTGCTGCGCACCGGCATCTGCGGCACGGACCTGCACATCGACGGCTGGGACGAGTGGGCCGCCCGCTCCGTGGAGACGCCACGCGTGCTCGGCCACGAGTTCGTCGGCGAGGTCGCCGCACTCGGTGCGGGCGTCACCGGTGTCGAGGTCGGCGACCTCGTGAGCGGCGAGGGCCACCTGGTGTGCGGCACCTGCCGGAACTGCATGGCCGGACGCCGCCACCTGTGCATCCGCACCATCGGCCTCGGCGTCCACACCGACGGCGCGTTCGCCGAGTACGTCGTGCTCCCCGAGGAGAACGTCTGGGTGCACCGCCACGAGGTCGACCTCGACGTCGCCGCGATCTTCGACCCGTTCGGCAACGCCGTGCACACCGCCCTGGCCTTCCCCGTGCTCGGCGAGGACGTGCTGATCACCGGTGCCGGCCCGATCGGCATCATGGCCGCGGCCGTCGCCCGGCACGCCGGTGCACGCAGCGTCGTGATCACCGACGTGAGCGAGTACCGCCTCCAGCTGGCGCGGAAGATCGGTGCCAGCGTGGCGCTCGACGTGAGCACAGCCGCCGTGGCGGACGTGATGCCCGAACTCTCCATGAGCGAGGGCTTCGACATCGGGCTGGAGATGTCCGGACGTACCGAGGCGCTGCGCGACATGGTCGCGTCCATGCGCCCCGGCGGACGCATCGCCGTGCTGGGTCTCCCCACGGGTTCGGGCGACGTGCCCGTCGACATGGCCACCGTCGTGCAGCGGATGCTGACCCTGCGCGGTATCTACGGCCGCGAGATGTACGAGACCTGGTACAACATGTCCGTCCTGCTGCAGGGCGGTCTCGACATCGGGCCGGTCGTCACCCACCGTTTCGGTTACGAGGAGCACGCCGAGGCCTTCGCCACCGCGCGTTCGGGGCAGTGCGGCAAGATCGTCCTCGACTGGACGACCCCCAGCACCCGCTGACCCGGCCCCCACAGATCCCAGGAGGACCCACCGTGTTCGAGACCCTGCGCGAGGACCTGCGCACCGAACTCGACGAGATCCGCGCGGCCGGGCTGTACAAGTCCGAACGCGTTATCTCCAGCCCGCAATCGGCCGGCATCCACGTCGGCTCCGACGAAGTCGTCAACTTCTGCTCCAACAACTACCTCGACCTGGCCGACCACCCCGACGTGGTCGCCGCCGCCAAACAGGCCCTGGACGACTGGGGCTTCGGCATGGCCTCGGTCCGCTTCATCTGCGGCACGCAGGAGCCGCACAAGGTGCTGGAGCGGCGGCTGTCGGAGTTCCTGGGCACCGAGGACACCATCCTCTACAGCTCCTGCTTCGACGCCAACGGCGGCGTGTTCGAGACCCTGCTCTCCGCCGGGGACGCCGTTATCTCCGACGAGCTGAACCACGCGAGCATCATCGACGGCATCCGGCTGTCCAAGGCCGCCCGGTACCGGTACAAGAACCGCGACATGGACGACCTGGAGCGCTGCCTCAAGGAGTCCGCGGACGCGCGGCACCGCCTCATCGTCACCGACGGCGTGTTCTCCATGGACGGTTATGTCGCCCCGCTCGACGAGATCTGCGACCTGGCCGAGCGCTACAACGCCGTCGTCATGGTCGACGACTCCCACGCCGTGGGCTTCATGGGCGACGGCGGCCGCGGCACGCCCGAACTCTTCGGCGTCACCGACCGGGTGGACATCATCACCGGCACCCTCGGCAAGGCCCTCGGCGGCGCCAGCGGCGGCTACGTCGCCGCCCGGGCGGAGATCGTGGAGCTGCTGCGCCAGCGCTCCCGCCCCTACCTGTTCTCCAACTCCCTCGCACCGTCCATCGTGGGCGCCTCGCTGCGCATCCTGGACCTGCTGGAGACCTCGGGCGACCGCCGCAGCACGCTGCGGGAGAACACGCGGCTGTTCCGCTCCGAGATGGCCGCAGCCGGATTCGACATCCTCCCCGGGGAGCACCCCATCACGCCGGTGATGGTCGGGGACGCGGCGCTCGCCGCCCGCATGGCGGCGGCGCTGCTGGAGCGCGGCATCTACGTGATCGCCTTCTCGTACCCGGTGGTCCCCAAGGGCAAGGCGCGCATCCGGGTCCAGCTCTCGGCCGCGCACTCCACCGACGACGTGAGGCGTGCCGTGCGCGCGTTCACCGAGGTGCGCGACGCGGTCGCCGCCGACCGCGACTGACGGCGGCGATCGGCGGCCCGCCGGGGGTCACAGCAGCGTGAGTTGCGTGGCCTCCGGTCCGGCCGCCGGCCGCTGCTCGCCGGCGTCCTCCGGCGGGAACCGGTGCGCTCCGGGCGCGGCCGGGCCCATCCCGTACTCGGCGGCCAGTTCGTGGACCTGCCGGGTGATCCGGCGCTGGTACCAGGTCGGTGCGTACGCGCCGGAGTCGTACAGCTCCTCGTAGCGGCGCACCAGTGGCGGATGGTGCGCCGCGAGCCATGCGGTGAACCACTCCCGCGCCCCCGGCCGCAGGTGCAGCGTGAGCGGCGTGACCGACGTCGCCCCGGCCTCGGCGACGGCCCGAACGGTGGCGCGCAGCTGAGCGGGTGAGTCGCTGAGGAAGGGGAGCACCGGCGCCATCAGCACCCCGCAGGGGATGCCCTGCCCGGACAGGGCCCGCACCACCTCCAGGCGGCGCTGCGGGGCGGGTGTCCCCGGTTCGACGGTGCGCCACAGCTCCTCGTCGGTGAAACCGACCGAGACGGAGACCCCGACGTCGCACACGGCCGCCGCCGACCGCAGCAGGTCCAGGTCCCGCAGGATCAGCGTGCCCTTGGTGAGCAGGGAGAACGGGTTCGCGTAGTCGCGCAGTGCGGTGAGGATCCCGGGCATCAGCCGGTAGCGGCCCTCCGCGCGCTGATAGCAGTCGACGTTGGTGCCCATGGCGATGTGCTCGCCGCGCCAGTTGCGGCTGCCGAGCTCCCGCCGCAGCAGCGCGGGGGCGTTCGTCTTGACCACGATCTGCGAGTCGAAGTCCGCGCCGGTGCCGAGGTCGAGGTAGCTGTGCGTCCTGCGCGCGAAGCAGTACACGCACGCATGGGTGCAGCCCCGGTACGGGTTCACCGTCCAGTCGAACGGCATCCGCGAAGCGCCCGGCACCCGGTTCACCAGCGAACGGGCCCGCACCTCGTGGAAGGTTACGCCCGCGAACTCCGGGGTGTCGAAGCGCCGGGTGACCACGTCCGATCCGAAGAGGGCGGCCGGACCGTCCCCGTCCAGGTTCTCCCACCGCATGGCGTCCTCCTTCGTCGCACCGGGACGGGTACGCCCCACTCCATGAATAGAACATCTGTTCCCCTCTGTTCGTCAACCGGATTTGGGTGCCCGGCACGGGGGTGGTTGGCTTGGCGTGAGCCCGCCAGCGGGGCTGTCGACGGCCCCGCGCACACCACAGGAGGACCCATGGCCCAGGTCGAGTCCGCAACGCACCGTGAGATCGCGGCGAAGCCCGACGACGTGTTCGATGCGCTCGCCGACTACCGCGGCACCCGCCCGAAGCTGCTGCCCGAGCACTTCAGCGAGTACGAGGTCCGCGAGGGCGGTGACGGACACGGAACGCTGGTCCACTGGAAGCTGCAGGCGACCAGCAAGCGGGTGCGCGACTGCCTGCTGGAGGTGACCGAGACCGAGAACGACGAACTGGTGGAGACGGACCGGAACTCCTCCATGGTCACCACCTGGAAGGTCGTGCCCGGCAGTCGTGAGGGCACCTCGAGGGTCGAGGTGCGCACGGTGTGGAACGGCGCGGGCGGCATCGGCGGCTTCTTCGAACGCACCTTCGCCCCGAAGGGGCTCGCCCGCATCCACGACGCGACCCTCGCGAAGCTCGCCGCCCACACGGAGAAGTGACGCCGTCCGCCGGTCAGGACCGCTGACGGGGCGGCGGACGGCCCTCCCCGCGGGAGGAGAACCGTCCGCCGCCCCGGAACCCGGACGGCGGGGCCCCTGCCGCCGGTCAGGCGGCGCGGAAGCGGCGCAGCCGCAGGCTGTTCCCGACCACGAAGACCGAGGAGAACGCCATCGCGGCTCCCGCGATCATCGGGCTGAGCAGGCCCGCCGCGGCGAGCGGCAGCGCCGCGAGGTTGTAGGCGAACGCCCAGAACAGGTTGGAGCGGATGGTGCCGAGCGTCCGCCGGGCCAGCCGGACGGCGTCGGCCGCGACACGCAGGTCCCCGCGGACCAGGGTCAGGTCCCCCGCCTCGATGGCGGCGTCGGTGCCCGTGCCCATCGCCAGGCCCAGGTCGGCCTGCGCCAGCGCGGCGGCGTCGTTGACGCCGTCACCGACCATCGCGACCGAACGGCCCTCGCGCTGCAGCCGTTCGACCACCGCCACCTTGTCCGCCGGCATCACGCCGGCCACGACCTCGTCGATACCGACCTCGCGGGCGACGGCCTCGGCGACGGAGGCGTGGTCCCCGGTCAGGAGCACCGGCGTCAGGCCCAGGCCGCGCAGGCGCCGGACGGCCTCGGCGCTGGTCTCCTTCACCGCGTCGGCCACCTCCAGGAGGCCCCGGGCCCTGCCGTCCCAGCCGACGGCGACCACCGTGCGGCCCGCGGCCTCGGCCTCCGCGGCGCGTGCGGCCAGCTCCTCCGGGTACTCCGTGCTCTCCGCCCGCAGCAGCGACTCCCGTCCGACGAGCACGGCACGGCCCTCGACGGTGCCCCGCACACCGAGCCCCGGCAGACCGGCGAACCCGTCCACCCGGGGGAGGGAGCCGAGCCGGTCGGCGGCGCCCGCCGCGACGGCCCTGGCCACGGGGTGCTCGGAGGCGTGCTCGAGCCCGCCCGCGAGGCGGAGCACCTCGTCCGCGTCCTCGCCCGCGCCGGGGTGCACCGCCCGGAGCGTCATCCGGCCCGTCGTCACGGTGCCCGTCTTGTCGAGCACCACGGTGTCGATCTTCCGCGTGCTCTCCAGCACCTCGGGGCCCTTGATGAGAATGCCGAGCTGGGCGCCGCGTCCCGTACCGACGAGCAGCGCGGTCGGCGTCGCGAGCCCCAGTGCGCACGGGCAGGCGATGATCAGCACCGCGACGGCGGCGGTGAAGGCGGCGGCCGCGCCGGCCCCGGTGCCCAGCCAGAACACCAGCGTCGCCAGCGAGAGCAGCACGACCGCGGGCACGAACACCGCCGACACCCGGTCGGCGAGCCGCTGGGCGTCCGCCTTGCCGCTCTGCGCCTCCTCCACCAGCTTCGCCATCCGGGCCAGCTGCGTCCCGGATCCCACCCGTGTCGCCTCCACGACCAGGCGGCCGCCCGCATTGAGCGTCGCGCCGGACACCGTGTCCCCCTCAGTGACCTCGACCGGCACCGATTCCCCGGTGAGCATCGACGCGTCCACGGCCGAGGAGCCCTCCAGCACCCGGCCGTCCGTCGCGATCTTTTCGCCGGGCCGCACCACGAAGCGGTCCCCGACCGCCAGCCGGGCAACGGCGATCCGCCGCTCGCTCCCGTCCTCCCGCAGGACGGTGACCTCCTTGGCGCCCAGTTCCGTCAGCGCCCGGAGGGCGGCGCCCGCCCGCCGCTTGGACCGTGCCTCGAAGTACCGGCCGGCCAGCAGGAACGCGGTGACGCCCGCGGCGGTCTCCAGGTAGATGTTCCCGGCGCCCGCCGTGCGCTCCACGGTGAATTCGAAGGGGTGGGTCATGCCGGGTTCCCCGGCGGTGCCCAGGAAGAGGGCCCACACCGACCACAGGAAGGCCGCCGCTGTGCCGACGGAGACCAGCGTGTCCATCGTGGCCGCCCCGTGCCGCAGGTTCGTCCAGGCCGCACGGTGGAAGGGCCAGCCCGCGTATGTCACCACCGGCGCGGCAAGGGTGAGGGACAGCCACTGCCAGTAGGTGAACTGCAGCGCCGGAACCATGGCCAGCACGATGACGGGGGCGGCGAGTACCGCGGCGGTGACGAGCCGCTGCCGCAGCGGCCGCAGGTCGTCGGTCTCCCGGGATGCGGCCTGCTCGCCATCCTCCCCGGGAGGCTCCGGCAGTGCGGCGGTGTAGCCGGCCCCCTCCACCACGGCGATGAGGTCGTCCACCGCGACGGCGCTGCCGTGACGCACGCGGGCCGTCTCCGTGGCGTAGTTGACGGTGGCCTCGACCCCGTCCATCCGGTTGAGCTTCTTCTCGATGCGCGCCGCGCAGGAAGCGCACGTCATCCCGCCGATGGCGAGTTCCACCCCGGCGTCCTCGGGTGCTGCGGTCGTCATGCTGCCAAGCTCCTCGTGCTCCGCTCGTCGCGCCCGCCGAACCGGCGCCCGTATACCCTGAGGGGGTATACGTCTCTCCTCCCTTTGTACCCCCAGGGGGTACAGGGCGCAAAGGTCGCGGCCTGCGTCGCCCGCCTCCGGCGACACAGGCGCCACCGGCCTCCCGGCGGGCCTTTTGCAGCGGTTCGCGAACGGATAACGTGACGCCCCATGAAGATCTTGATCAGCGCGGACATGGAGGGCGCGACGGGCGTCACCTGGCCCGCCGACGTGCTCCCGGGGACACCCCAATGGGAGCGGTGCCGAACGCTGTTCACCTCGGACGTGAACGCCGCGGTCGCCGGCTTTCTCGACGGGGGCGCCGACGAGGTCCTCATCAACGAAGCCCACTGGACCATGCGGAACCTGCTGCTGGAGCAGCTCGACGACCGTGCGCAGATGCTGACGGGCCGGCACAAGGCGCTGAGCATGGTCGAAGGAGTGCAGCACGGTGACGTCGACGGCATCGCCTTCGTCGGCTACCACACCGGCGCGGGCAGCGAGGGCGTCCTCGCCCACACCTACCTGGCCAACTCCCTCACCGGAGTCTGGGTCGACGGCGCGCGGGCCGGCGAGGGACTGCTGAACGCCCTGGTCGTCGCCGAGTACGGCGTGCCCGTCGTCCTCGTCACCGGCGACGACCGGACCTGCCACGACGCCGCGAAGTACGCACCGGACGCGCGCACCGTCGCCGTGAAGGACTACGTCTCCCGCTACGCCGCCGTCTGCCGCACCCCCGCACGCACCGCCCGCGACATCCGCGCGGCCGCCGCCGGGGCCGCCGCACTCGCCGTCCGGCACGAACCGGTGCACGCCGGCCCCCACGAGATCGCCCTCGAGTTCGACGCCGAGCACCTGGCGGGCGCCGCGACCGTGGTCCCCGGCGTGGAGCAGACCGCCGAGCGGCGCGTCGCGTACACGGCGCCCACCATGTACGAGGGGATCCGCTGCTTCAAGGCGGTCACCACACTCGTCTCCTCGGCGGTGGAGGAGCAGTATGGCTGAGGCACACATCGACCGGCAGGCGCTCGACGAGGCGGTCACCTTCACCTCGCAGCTGATCCGCATCGACACCACCAACCACGGAGCCGGGGACGGCGTGGAACGCCCGGCGGCCGAGTACGTCGGCGAACGCCTCGCGGAGCACGGCATCGAGCCGGTCTTCCTCGAGAAGGCGCCGGACCGCACCAACGTCGTGGCCCGCATCGAGGGAACCGACCCGTCCGCCGACGCCCTCCTGGTGCACGGCCACCTCGACGTGGTGCCCGCCCGCGCGCAGGACTGGACCGTCCACCCGTTCTCCGGCGAGGTCCGCGACGGTGTGGTCTGGGGACGCGGCGCCATCGACATGAAGAACATGGACGCGATGGTGCTGTCCGTCGTCCGCGCCTGGGCGCGGGCGGGCGTGCGGCCGCGCCGGGACATCGTCCTCGCCTTCACCGCCGACGAGGAGGACAGCGCCGAGTACGGCGCCGACTTCCTCGTCGAACAGCACGCGGGACTCTTCGACGGCTGCACCGAGGGCATCAGCGAGTCAGGTGCCTTCACCTTCCACGCCGGCAACGGGCTGCGGCTGTACCCGGTGGCGGCGGGGGAGCGGGGCACCGCCTGGCTGCGGCTCACCGCCCACGGTCGCGCCGGGCACGGCTCCAAGGTCAACCGGGAGAACGCGGTCAGCCGCCTCGCCACCGCCGTCCACCGCATCGGCGCGCACACCTGGCCGGTCCGACTCACCCCGACGGTCCGCGCGGCACTGACCGAACTGGCCCTGGCCAACGGCCTGGAGCCCCCCGACCCGGACGCGCCCGGCTTCGACGTCGACGCGCTGCTGGCGCGCCTCGGCCCGTCCGCCGCCCTGGTGGCCCCCACCGTGCGCAACAGTGCCAACCCGACCGTCCTCGAGGCCGGCTACAAGGTGAACGTCATCCCCGGGACCGCCACGGCCCAGGTCGACGGACGCATGCTGCCCGGCGCGGAGGACGACTTCCGGACCACCATGGACACCCTCACCGGCCCGGACGTCGACTGGGACTTCCAGCACCGGGAGGTGCCGCTGGAGGCCCCCGTCGACGCGCCCGCCTTCGACGCGATGCGGGAGGCACTCCAGCGGTTCGACCCGACCGCGCGCGTGGTGCCCTACTGCATGTCGGGCGGCACGGACGCGAAGCAGTTCTCCCGGCTCGGCATCCGCGGCTACGGCTTCTCACCGCTGAAGCTCCCCGAAGGCTTCGACTACCAGGCGATGTTCCACGGCGTCGACGAACGCGTCCCCGTGGACGCCCTGCACTTCGGCGTGCACGTCCTGGACCGCGCACTGCGGGCGATGTGACCCGCCCGCCGCACGCCGCCGCACGCGCCACCACCGCCCCCGACCCCCGGAGAGGCACCACCATGCCCCACCGCTCCGCCCCCTACGGCACGTGGCCGTCCCCCGTCGACGCCGCGCTCGTCGCCGCACACGACGGCAAGCCCGAATACCTCGGCGCCGTCGGCGAGGAACTGTGGTGGACGGCCCCCCGCCCCGCGGAGGGCGGCCGCCGCGCACTCGTGCGGCTGGTGCCGGGACGCGCACCCGAAACGGTCCTCCCACCGCCCTGGAACGTCCGCAACCGCGTCATCGAGTACGGCGGCCATCCCTGGGCGGGTGTCCCGGGCGCGGAGGGGGAGGGGCCGCTGGTGGTCCTCACGCACTTCGCCGACCAGCGCCTGTACCGGTTCGCACCGGACAGCGGCACCGGGCCCGCCCCGCTCACCCCGGAGTCGGCCACCGGCGGCGGGCGCCGCTGGTGCGACCCCGTCATCCGCCCCGGACACGGCGACGTGGTCTGCGTCATGGAGGAGTTCACCGGCGAACGCCCCACCGACGTCCGGCGGGCCCTGGTCTCCGTCCCGCTGGACGGCTCCGCGGCGGACGACCCCTCCCGGCTGCGCGAGCTGACCGGAGGTCCCGGCGACGACCACCGGTTCCTCACCGGCGCCCGCTTCTCACCCGACGGACGCAGGGCCGCCTGGCTGGCGTGGGACCACCCGGCCATGCCCTGGGACGGCACGCTGCTCCGCATCGCCGACGTGGACGCGGACGGCGACGGGGCGTTCACCGGTGCGCGCACCCTCATGGGCGGCCCCGAGGAGTCGCTGGCGCAGGCCGACTGGGCTCCCGACGGCACCCTGCTGGTGTCCACCGACCGCACCGGCTGGTGGAACCTGCACCGGGTCGACCCCGGAACCGGTGAGGCCGTGAACCTCTGCCCGCGCGAGGAGGAGTTCGGCGGCGCCCTGTGGCGGATCGGGCTGCGCTGGTTCGCGCCGCTCCCCGACGGCACCGTCGCGGTGCTCCACGGCCGCGGCGACTCCGCCCTCGCCGTCTTCGACCCGGCGACCGGCACACTCGCCGACGCCCCGGGCCACTGGACCGAGTGGGCGGCCGCCCTCGCCGTGGCGGGCAGCCGGGTCACGGGGATCGCGGCCGGTCCGTACTCCTCCTACGAGATCGTGGAGCTGGACACCGGCAGCGGCCACAGCCGCGTGGTCGCGGAGGCGCACCGGGACGCCGTCGATCCGGCCCTGCTTCCGCGCCCGCAGGAGCGGACGTTCCGCACCGCGGACGGGAAGCGGGAGGTGCACGCCCACGTCTACCCGCCCCGCCACCCCGAGTGCACCGCACCCGAGAGCGAGTTGCCGCCGTACGTCATCTGGGTGCACGGCGGACCCACCGGCCGGGTGCCGATGGTGCTGGACCTGGAGATCGCCTACTTCACCTCCCGCGGCATCGGCGTCGCCGAGGTGAACTACGGCGGCTCCACCGGCTACGGCCGCGCCTACCGGAACCGCCTGCGCGGCCAGTGGGGAGTCGTCGACGTCGAGGACTGCGCGGCCGTGGCCCGCGCACTCGCCGACGAGGGTTCCGCCGATCCGGAGAGACTGGCCATTCGCGGCGGCAGCGCCGGCGGCTGGACGAGCGCGGCCTCCCTCACCTCGTCCGCGGACGAGGTGTTCGCCTGCGGCACCGTCACGTATCCCATCCTGGACCTCGAGGGCTGGGCCACCGGCGAGACCCACGACTTCGAGTCCCAGTACCTGCGCTCCCTGGTCGGGGACCCCGGCGCGGACGCCGACCGCTACCACGACCGTTCGCCGGTCAATCGGGCCGACCGGGTCCGTCGGCCCTTCCTGCTCCTCCAGGGACTCGACGACGTCATCTGCCCGCCGGTCCAGTGCGAGCGCTTCCTCGAACGGGTCGCCGGACAGGGCGTTCCGCACGCCTACCTCACCTTCGGGGGAGAGGGGCACGGCTTCCGCCGGGCGGACACCCTCGTGCGCGCCGTCGAGGCGGAACTCTCCCTCTACCTGCAGACGTTCGGCATCGAACGGGACGACGTCCCGAAGCTCGACCTCGTCACGGAGGCCCCGCGCGATCCGGCAGGCACCGCATGACCCGCGCCGAGCCGTCCCGCCGCCTCTCCGCTGCGGAGGAACTCCTGGCCGGACAGCTGGACTTCCACCGGGAAACGCTGCTCGTGAAACTCGACGGTCTCACCGGGGAGGAGCTGCGCCGCAGTCGGCTGCCGTCGAACTGGACCCCGCTGGAACTGCTGCACCACCTGACCCACGTGGAACGGCGCTGGCTGTGCTGGGGATTCCTCGGCGAACGGATTCCCGACCCGTGGGGCGACGCCGCCGACGGCACCCCGGACGGCCGCTGGCACGTCCCCGACGGCACCACGGCCGCCGAGGTGCGCGAGGCGTTCGCCGCACAGTGCGTGCGCTCGCGGGAGATCGCGGCCGGGGCCGCGTGGGAGGACCGAGCGGCGCTGGGAGGTCGTTTCGCCGTACCGGAGGAGGCCCCCACCCTCGGCTGGATCCTGCTGCACCTGCTCCAGGAGTACGCGCGCCACGTCGGCCAACTGGACGTCGTGCGCGAGCTGACCGACGGAGCCGTCGGGGAATGACCGGGGCGGGCAGGACCGTCCGCCGCGCAGACGTCAGGCGGCGCAGACCTCCTCGACGAAGTGCGCCACCTGGTCGTCCGTCAGGTGGCGGGCGATGTCCGCCTCACTGATCATGCCGATCAGCCGCTTGTTCTCGATGACGGGCAGCCGGCGGATGCGGTGACTCTGCATCTCGTCGAGGACCTCGGACACGTCGGCGTCCGCGTCGACCCAGCGGGGTGTGCCCTTCGCCAGGTGGCCGGCGGTGGTGTGCGCGGGATCGCGGCCCTCCGCGACACAGCCGACCACGATGTCGCGGTCGGTGAGGATCCCGCACATCCGGTCCTCGGCGTCGCTGATCGGCAGCGCCCCCACATCCAGCCGGCGCATGATCTGGGCCGCCCGGTCCAGACTCTCGGTGGCGGGGATCGACTCCGCGCCGCTGTGCATGATCTCAGCAGCCGTGGTCATGGCGGCCTCCTGATGATGGTGGTCGTGATGTGTGAGGAATCGGCAGCCGCAATGCTCCCGTGCCGCTCGGGTCACCCCTCCTCCCCGCGGGAAACCGCCGATCCGGTGCGGACCGGCCGAGAGGGCCCCGGACCGCGCCCGGCGGGCCCCGCCGCAGCGCGGCGCGGATTCACACGCCGTGCCGGCCCTCCCCGGCCGCGAAGCGGCCCGCGCCCTCCACTCCCTCGGCCAGCACCTCACGCCCCCGGGCGAGCTCCGCCGCCAGTGCCTCCGCCTCGGGCAGCCCCTCCTGGTCGAGGAGCGCGGCGCGGTCGCTCCGCAGACACGCCTGCGGCAGCGCGGCGAGTTCGTGCGCCAGCCCCTCGGCGGCCGCCCGTGCCCCGCCCCGCGCGACGACACGGTCGGCGAGACCGATCGCACGGGCCTCCGCCGCGTCCACCGCGCGTCCCGTCAGCACCATGTCCCGGGCCCGGCCCGTGCCGATCAGACGCGGCAGCCGCACCGTGCCACCGTCGATCAGGGGCACACCCCACCGTCGGCAGAACACCCCGAACACCGCGTCCTCCTCCGCCACCCGCAGGTCGCACCAGAGCGCCAGTTCGAGTCCGCCCGCCACCGCGTGGCCGCTCACCGCGGCGATCACCGGCTTGGCGAGCCGCATCCGGGTCGGCCCCATCGGCCCGTCGCCGTCCGCCGCCACCCGGTTGCCGCGCGGAGTGCCGAGAGCCTTGAGATCGGCCCCCGCGCAGAACGTGCCGCCCTCGCCCCACAGCACCGCCACCCGCGCCCCGGCGTCCGCGTCGAACGCGCGGAAGGCGTCCGCCAGCGCCGCTGCCGTGGGGCCGTCCACCGCGTTGCGCGCGGCGGGGCGGGCCAGCACCACCGTCGTCACCGGCCCGTCCCGTTCCGCACGGACGGTGCCGGTCACCGGGCGTGAGTCCCGACGCGCGAGCGCTCCAGCACCCCGCCCAGGTCGGTGCCGACCGGCAGCGTGCCGAACGCATGGCCCCACTCCCCGCCCAGGCGCGAGGCGCAGAACGCGTCGGCGACGGCCGAGGTGCTGTGCCGTACGAGCAGCGATCCCTGCAGCACCAGCGTCAGGCGCTCCGCGACCCGCCGCGCCGTCAGCTGCGCCTCACCCGGGTCACCGCCCAGGACCGCGAGGTCCTTGCGCAGCGCGGACACCGCCGCGTCGAGGTGGCGGTCCGCGCCCGAGGCCTTCTCCACCTCCGCGAACAGGGCGTCCAGCGTCGACGGGTCCTTCGCCACCGCACGCAGCACGTCGAGCGCGGCGACATTGCCCGACCCCTCCCAGATGGAGAGCAGCGGGGCCTCCCGGTAGAGCCGCGGCATCCCGGACTCCTCGACGTAGCCGTTGCCGCCCAGGCACTCCAGCGATTCGGCGACGTGCGTGCTGCCCCGTTTGCACACGAAGTACTTGCCGGCGGCCAGCCCCAGCCGCCGCAGCGCACCCTCGTGCTCGTCGCCGGCCAGTGCGGCGTCCAGGGCCGCGGCCAGCCGCAGCCCCAGGGTGGTCGCGGCCTCCGACTCGATCGCGAGGTCGGCCAGGACGTTCCGCATCAGCGGCTGGTCGGCCAGTGCGGCGCCGAACGCCTGCCGGTGCTGCGCATGGTGCAGTGCCTGCCGCAGCCCCGCGCGCATGCCCGCCGCCGTGCCGAGCACGCAGTCGAGCCGGGTCATGTTGACCATCTCCACGATGGTCCGCACGCCCCGGCCGGGTTCTCCGATCCGCCGGCCCACGGCGTCCTCGTACTCGAGTTCCGCGGAGGCGTTGGACCGGTTGCCCAGCTTGTCCTTCAGCCGCTGCAGCCGCAGCGCGTTGCGGCTGCCGTCCGGCAGCACCCGGGGCAGCAGGAAGCAGGTCGGGCCTTCCTCCGTCCGAGCCAGAGTCAGGAACACGTCGCTCATCGGGGCCGAGGTGAACCACTTGTGCCCCGTGAGGCGGTAGGTGCCGTCGTCACCGGGAGTCGGCACGGCCGTCGTGGTGTTGCTGCGGACGTCCGAACCGCCCTGCTTCTCCGTCATCGACATGCCGGCGATCAGCCCCGCCTTGCCCAGCGGCGGACGCAGGCCGAAGTCGTAGGTGCGGGAGGCCAGCAGCGGCTCGTAGACCTCGGCGAGCCCGGGCTCCGCCCGCAGCGCGGGAACGGCGGCATAGGTCATCGAGACGGGGCAGCCGTGCCCGGCCTCCGCCTGCGACCAGAGATAGAACTTCGCGGCACGTTCCAGGTGCGCGCCCGGGCCGGGCTCCGCCCACGGGGCCGCGTGGAGGCCGTGCTCCACGGCCGCGGTCATCAGGGCGTGCCAGGCGGGGTGGAACTCCACCTCGTCGATCCGGTGCCCGAACCGGTCGTGGGTGTGCAGGCGGGGTGGGTGCTCCTCGGCCTGCCGTGCCTGCTCCTGCACGGCGGCGGAGCCCGCGAGCGCGCCGAGCGCCCGCAGGTCCGCAGCGCCTCCGGCCGTGCCGTCGCGGTGCACGGCGTCGAGCAGAGCCGGCTCGTCCGCCGCCTGGAAATCGGTCAGGGGCGGTGCCTGGTTGAAGACCTCGTGGGTAGCCATAACCTCGACATTACGCTTGCTCTACATGCGAAGAACAGATGTAATTCCCGTCGCCCCCGCCCAGGAGAAGGCGCGCCCGCATGAACGACACCGTCCCCGGCACCCTCCCGCAGCTGCGCCCGCTCACCGCCCGCTCGATCGTGCTCAGCACCCTGCTCGGCCACCATCCGCCACGCCTGCCCGCCCGCGCGCTGGTCCGCGTCGGTGAACTGTTCGGTGTCGCGGAGGGAACCGTCCGCGTCGCGCTCTCCCGCATGGTGGCGGCCGGCGATCTCGATCAGGACGACCGCGGCTACGGCCTCACGGCCCGGCTCCTCGACCGGCAGGCACGGCAGGACGAGAGCCGGGCACCGCGGCTGCGGCCGTGGCGGGGGGACTGGGAACTCGCCGTCGCCGGAGGTGAGCGGCGTCCCGCCGCCGAGCGGGCCGCCCTCCGCAGGGACATGGCGCGGCTCCGCCTCGCAGAACTCCGCGAGGGCACCTGGCTGCGCCCCGCGAACCTGGACCACGACCTCGCGACGCAGGTCGGCCACCGGTGCACGGTCTTCACCACCGCGGTTCCCGCAGACGACCCCCTCCGGCTCGCAGGCCGGTTGTGGGACCTCGGCGCCTGGTCGCGGCGGGCACACGCCCTCGTCGCGGCCATGGACCGTTCCGCCGGCCCGGCGGAACGCTTCACCCTCTCCGCTGCCGCGCTTCGCCACCTGCTCACGGATCCGCTGCTGCCCGATCCGCTGCTCCCCGGCCACTGGCCCGGCGAGGAGCTCCGTCGCCGCTACGACGCCTTCGAGAACGAACTCGCCGCGGTGCTCCGGGGCCACCTCACCGGCGGAGCGGCACAGGAATGATCACCGGACCCGTGGCGTTGCCCCCGGCATGAAGGCAATCGTGACAGACGGCTACGACGGTCCCGACGGCCTGCGCCTTGCGGACCGGCCCGAGCCCAAGGTGGCGCCGGACCATGTACTGGTCCGCGTGCGCGCGGCGGGGGTCAACCCCGTCGACTGGAAGATCGCATCCGGCGGCCTGGACCCGATCTACGAGACCCACTTCCCGCTCGTGCCCGGCTGGGACGTCGCCGGTGTGGTCGAGCAGGTCGGCATCGACGCCACCGAGTTCGAGGTCGGCGACGAGGTCATGGGCTACCTGCGCAAGGACCACGTCCAGCACGGCACCTACGCCGAACTGGCAGCGGCCCCGGTGCGCACGCTCGCCCGCAAGCCCGCCTCCCTGAGCTGGGAGCAGGCAGCAGGTCTCCCGCTGGCCGGGCTCACCGCGCTGCAGGCACTCGACCGGGTGGGCGTGACCCGCGATGAGACCGTGCTGGTGCACGCCGCGGCGGGCGGAGTCGGCTCGGCCGCGGTGCAGATCGCGGTGGCACGGGGCGCCCGCGTCCTCGGTACGGCGAGCGAACACAACCACGACTTCCTGCGCGGGCTCGGTGCCGAGCCGCTCCGCTACGGGGACGGGCTCGCCGAGCGTGTGCGGGAGGCCGCCCCGGACGGGGTGGACGCCGCTGTCGACTTCGTCGGCGGAGAGGCGCTGGACGTCTCCCAGCAGGTGCTGCACAAGCCCGAGCGCGCACTCTCGATCGTCGACCCCGAGGCACGGGCGAAGGGCGCCCAGTACCTGTTCGTACGCCCGGACGCGGCGGGACTGACCACGCTCGGCGACCTCGCCGACGCCGGAAAGCTGACCGTGCACCTCGACCGCACTCTGCCGTTGGCGGAGGCCGCCGAGGCATGGCGCCTCAGCCAGGCGGGCCGGACCCGCGGCAAGATCGTGCTGCGGGTGGACTGACCGGACTCCCGCACGGAAGGGCGGGCACCGGCCCGGGAGCCGGTGCCCGCCCTTCACCGTGCGGGAGGTCGCGTGCCGTCAGGCACCGATGAGGTAGAGGCCGTACGCCACCGCACCCGCGCACAGGGCGTAGCAGACGTATGCCCCGCCACGGGCGAGGGCGGACGTGCTGCCGTCCTTCCGGGACGCGGAGCCCGCGATGCCGAGGGTGAACACCCCGACCAGCGCGACGGACGCGAGCAGGCTGACGCCGAAGACGGTGCCCAGTGCGGCCCAGTCGATGTCCATGGAGAGTCCTTCGGGTCGGGCGCCTCAGGCGCCGGAGGCGTGGGAGGCGTGGGACGAGGCACCGGCCGTGGAGCCGGTCGTACCGGGAGAGTCGGCGGCACCGCGGGCGCGCTGTTCCGGGATGGCGGGCGGCGGGGACACCGCCTGAACGGCCGCGACCTCCGGGGCCGGCTCGTCCGCCACCGGCAGGTCGTTGACGTTGGTGTGGTCCACCCGCCGGCTGCGGGAGGCGAACCAGATGCCGCCGTTCACCAGCAGGCCCAGCAGCGCCACCAACGCGACACCCAGGTCGCCCCTTTCGGCCAGCAGAGCCGCACCACCGGCGACGGCACCCGCCGCCGGAACGGTCACGGCCCACGCCGCGACCATCCGTCCCACGGTGCCCCAGCGGATCGATCCGCCGGTGCGACCCATCCCCGCACCCATGACCGCACCGGAGCAGGTGTGGGTGGTGGACAGTGAGAAGCCGAGGTGGGAGGAGGCGAGGATGGTGACCGCCGCGCTCGTCTGCGCCGCGAAGCCCTGCGGCGGGTGGATGTCCGTCAGCCCCCGCCCGAGCGTGCGGATGATGCGCCAGCCGCCGATGTACGTTCCGAGCGCGATGGCCACACCCGCGGAGACGATGACCCACATCGGCGGCCCCGCGTCCGGGGCGAGCAGGCCGCCCGAGATCAGCGCGAGCGTGATGATGCCCATCGTCTTCTGCGCGTCGTTCGTGCCGTGCGCGAGGGAGACCAGGGCGGCGGAGGTGATCTGGCCGGCCCGGTAGCCCTTCCCGGCCTGCTCCGGATCGGCCCTGCGGGCGAGCCGGTAGGTCAGCCGGGTCGCGCCGACCGCTGCCAGACCAGCGACCAGCGGTGCGGCGAGTGCGGGGATGAGGACCTTGGTGACGACGACGTCACCGTTCACCGATCCGAAACCCATCGACGCGACCGCGGCGCCGAGCAGACCGCCCATCAGGGCGTGCGAGGAACTGGAGGGAAGGCCGGCGAGCCAGGTCGCCATGTTCCAGGTGATCGCACCGACGAGCGCCGCGAGGATCACTTCGGGCTGGATACCGGCGCCCTCGTCGATCAGTCCCTTGGAGATGGTCTTCGCCACCTCGACGGATATGAACGCACCGCCGAGGTTGAGGACCGCGGACATCGCCACTGCCGCCTTGGGCCTCATCGCGCCGGTGGAAATGGTGGTGGCCATGGCGTTGGCCGTGTCGTGGAAGCCGTTCGTAAAGTCGAACACCAAGGCCGTGACGATCACGATCCCGATGAGAAGCGTGATGTGTTCCATTCACCCAGGCAATCAGTTCGAAGGTCAGTGACCCGGTGAACGTAAGGATGACGGATGAACGGAAGGTGAACTGGGGCAGGCTTCGGGGTGTCACGGGCGCACGGCCTTCGTGTGTGCTCCGTCACGCCCACCCCTGGTGGGGCGCGGTGGAGGCGAGCGGCAGGGGAAGGCGGAGGGAACGGAAGGTGAACATGGGAGCTGTCGACACGGGTGACGTGCCACCGCAGTGGCGGGACGCCTGGGACCGGGTCGTCGGGGCGGCGCGGCGCACCCTGGCGGACGGTCTCGTCGTCGGGACCTCGGGCAACGTCTCCGCACGCGTGGGCGACGCCGTGCTGGTCACTCCCACGGGCGTGCCCTACGACCGGCTCGGGCCGGCGGACCTGTGCGCCGTCGACCTCGCCGGGCGCCCGGTCGCCGGCCACCTGCGGCCCACCAGCGAACTGCCCCTGCACCTCGCGGTGTACGGCGCCACCGGCGCCCGGGCGGTGGTCCACACCCACGCGGTGCACGCCACCGCCGTCTCCACCCTGGTGGACGAACTTCCCGCCATCCACTACATGACGGCCGCGATGGGAGGCCCCGTCCGCGTCGCCCCCTACGCCACCTACGGGAGCCGGGAACTGGCCGGGCACCTGCTCACCGCGCTGGAGGGGCGCAGCGCTGCCCTGCTGCGCAACCACGGCACCCTCACCCACGGCGGCACCCTGGACGAAGCCTACGACCGGACCGCCCAGTTGGAGTGGATGTGCCGGGTCTGGCTCGCCGCGTCCTCCGTGCCGGGCCGCAGCCCCGCCGTGCTGCCTCCAGAGGAGCTCGACCGGGTCGCCGAGCGCCTCGGCGACTACGGGCAGCGGCCCGGCGTCTGAGCGGCCCGGCGTCGCGGTCGCGCCGCGCCGCCGGGGCCTCCGGTGGCCGGAGAGCGGCACTCCGGCGGACACTGGTGGCGATGCGCAAGCCGACGAAGGCGGCCGTGGCCGCCAGCACCGCACTCGGAGTCACGGTGGCCGCTGCGGCGGCCGGCCGGCTCGCCGCCGGCCGTGCCCTCCGTCCGGGAATCTCGCGGCACCCCCGCGGCGAGGGACCGGTCCCCGCGGGGTTCGAGGAGAGAATGACCGTGCACGCCCGCAGCGCGGTGCAGCCCCCGCAGGTGGCACTCACACGGTGCCTGACGGCGGACCTTCCGGGCACCTACGGCCTCGTCGGCCGGGACGTCCACGCCGTGGTCGGCCACGTCCTCCACGACGCGACCCACACCGCGCCGGCGGACAGCGTGGTGCGGCAGCTCCGCCGGGTGACCCGCGGGGACCCGACGACCGGGGCCGACGTCCGGCTCACCCCCATGCTGCACGAGGGCGATCCGAGGACGGCACTGGGCCTGGAGTGCGACGACATCGAGATCCCCGGCGAACTCGGCCCGCTCCCCGCCTGGTACGTGCCCGGCGACCGGCAGACATGGGTGATCACCGCACACGGCCTCGGTGCCGGGCGCGGCCTCGCCCTCAACATCCTCCCGCACCTGCACCACCTGGGTACGCCGGTGCTGGTGCCCGCCCGCCGCGGGGACCGGGACGCCCCCGACCGTCCGGACGGCACGGGCCCCCTGGGAGCCGGTGAAAGGCGCGACCTCGAGGCAGCCGTCCGCCACGCCCTGGAACGCGGCGCGTCCCGCGTGCTCCTCCACGGATGGTCGTCCGGTGCCACGGCGGCGCTGCACGTCGCCGCGGAATCCGCCCTGCGCGGCAGCGTCGCCGGACTGGTCCTCGACTCGCCCGTGCTCGACCCGGAGGCGACGCTGCGCGCACTGGCCGGTTCGCGAGGAATCCCGCGCTCCCTGCTGCCGCTCGCCGTGCGGGCCGTCGAGGGACGAGCCGCACGGCGTCCCGAACGGCCCGCCGTCTGCGCGGACCCGGACCTGCTGAACGTCCCGGTGCTGCTCGTCCACGGTCCGGACGACACGGTCGCGCCGTGGCGCGCCTCCTGCGACCTCGCGGACGCGCGTCCCGACCTGGTCACCCTCCACACCGTGCCGAGGGCGCAGCACGCGGCGATGTGGAACGCGCACCCGCGTGGCTACGAGGAGCTCCTCAGCCGCTTCCTCACGCCCCTGCTGTGACTGCCCGCGCGGAGGGCCGCCCGGCCTACCCGCCGCTCCGCTTCTCGGGGTTCACCGCGTCGAAGACGACGGTGCGACGGTCGAGGGCGACGAAGAAGCTGCCCGAGTACGCCCCGTCGCGCGTGACCGTGCGGGTGAACTCCCGACTCACCTGCCACCGCGCGTCCTCCGGCAGCCGGGGAAGGAGCTCGGCGGGCACCTTCGGTTCGTCGGGCCCGTCCCGCCACGTGTAGGCGTCGCGCAGGCTCCGGACGTCCACGGCGGAGAGCTCGACCACGCCGACGACGCGGACGTCCGAGGGGCCCGGGGCCGTCGGATCGTCGAGGAGGGAGCCCTTCCACGCGACGGACACGACGTTCCCGAACTCGGGGAAGTACGCCTTCACCAGCTTCTTGTCGAGCCGCACGCCGTCGTCCGCCGCCGTGGACGCCGGGACGCCCTCCGAGCCCGGTGCGGCCGCCGCCACCTGCCCGCCGTCGTCACCGCAGCCCGTCAGCAGGCTCGCGCAGAGCGCCGCCCCGGCCGCTGCGAGCCGCAGCCCTCCGCCGCTCCGCGCTTCTCCGCCCTCCGGAGCGCCGTCGCCGCCGTACACCGTCGAACCCGCCTCTCCTGCACTGTTCGCGGACCCTCACAGATCGCTGAGGAACGTACCTCATACCGTCGTGTCCCGTCCCGCTCCGCGCGTGCCCCGCAGGCCGCGGCGGCAGGCCGGCGGGCCCTTCCGCGGCGGCCGACCATGACACCGTGTGAGGCCCAGGCCTGCTCCATTTGGGATTTTCGGCTCCGACCATGAACACTGCTCCTGTGACGTCCCGTACACCGCGAGACACCCGCCTGCGCCTTGTCCCCCGTCGGCCCGTCGCGGCGGCGCGCCGGACCGTGACCGAGACGCGCGGCCGCAGCTGGCCCGGACGCGGCACTTCCGCGCCGCGTCCGCCGGCCGGTACGCCGTCCTCCGGCGTCCTCGCCCGCCACGCGAGGGCCTGCCTGAGCGGAGCCGTGCAGATGGCGCGCTGGGCCGCCGACGAGCCGCCCACGGCCGGTGTCCCCACCACCGAGGCATTCGCCCGAGCCGCCGCCGAACTCGGTGTCACCACCGGGCAGGCGCGCGCCGACTGGGACCGCGCCCGGCTCGCCGGTCTGGTCGAGCTGCACGGCGACGCCGCGCGTCCCGGATGGCGCCTGCAGGCGTGGGACCGCGACGACAGCGCGGTCCTGCGCGGCTGGGTAGCGCTGTTCGACGCCTGGTCGCTCGCCCACCCGGCTCCGGCAGACACCGCCGACCCCGTCCTCACCGGAGAGGTCGTGGTGTCGATGCCGCAGGTCCTCTCCCTGCTGCACCTCTCGGCGGGTCCTGTGCCGCTGCCCGCTCTCCTCGACCACCTCGGACGCTGCATCACCGAGCTCCACGCAGACCGGCCGGAGAGAGCCGCCGAGTCGGAGTCGACCGGTGACACGCTGCCCGGGCTGCTGGACTGGGCCCTCGACGCCCTCGCCGCAGTCGGCGCGCTCACCCGCTGCCGGGACGAGGAGCACGGCGACTCGGCCGTACTCACCCCTCTCGGCAACTGGGCCGTGTGGACCAAGCTGGAGCAGATCTGCGTGGCCGCGCAGAGTCCCGCGGGCAACATCGAGCAGTCGGCGGCCGACATGCTCCGCGGCTGCGCCCGCCTCACACCGGGCCCGGCGCGCGCGGAGTACCGCGCATGGATCGCCGCACGGCCCGTCGGTACCGCCGTGTCCGGTCTGCTGGAGGCGGCGCGCGGCGAAGACGCGCTGATCCGCGCTCTCGCTTTCGAAGCGCTGCGCGTCGTCGGTTCTCCCGCCGAGCCGGACGTGCGCGCCGCGGCGGAGGAACCCGGTCTCCGCCCGTACGCCCTGCTCTGGCTGGCCGAGCAGGAAGGGGCAGACCCGGAGGAGCTGGCGGGCGGCGCGCCGGGCGTCCTGACCCGTGAGGAGGCCACCTGGCTCTGGGTCGACACCGCGGCGGCCGTCACCGACCACGGTGAAGGCCGGCTGCTCGTCGACCACCTCGACACCGCGGTGCAGGGCACGGTGCCGGAACTCATCGACGAGGTGCGGGCCGTCGGGCATCCCCGCACGGTCCAGGTGCTGGTCGCGCTCGCGGCCGCCCACCCGGACCCCGCGCTGGCCAAGGCCGTACGGCGGGCCGCGTTCCAGGTGCACACCGGAGGGGCGTGACGCGCGTAGCCCGCCCGCTGCGGGCGGCGTCCGGGCCGGGGCGCCCGCGGGGGCGGGAAACCTCCTTGCCGTCCGCCGGTAGACTGGCGCGCATGCCTTACCTCCTTGTGCATTAGCGGCCGTGCGCCCGGGCCGTTCCGGCCGTCCTCAGACCTGCACGTACGTCCGTCCTCCCTTGCCCTGGAGCATTCCGTGATCACCGTCTCCGGACTCGAGCTGCGCGCCGGCGCCCGGGTCCTCGTCGAGTCCGCCTCGTTCCGCATCGCCCGCGGGGACCGTATCGGCCTGGTCGGCCGCAACGGTGCCGGCAAGACCACGATGACCAAGTGCCTCGCGGGCGAGGCCCTCCCCACGGCCGGCACCATCTCCCGCTCGGGCGAGGTCGGCTACCTCCCGCAGGACCCCCGGACCGGGGACCTGGACGTGCTCGCCAGCGACCGCATCCTCTCCGCCCGCGGCCTCGACACCGTCATCCGCCGGATGCGGGAGAACGAGGACCGCATGTCGAACGGCAAGGGCGCCACCCGCGAGCGGGCCATGAAGAAGTACGAACGGCTCGAGACGGAGTTCCTCACCAAGGGCGGCTACGCCGCCGAAGCCGAGGCCGCCACCATCGCCGCCAGCCTGGGGCTGCCCGACCGCGTGCTCGGGCAGCCTCTGCACACGCTGTCCGGCGGGCAGCGTCGCCGCGTCGAACTCGCCCGGATCCTGTTCTCCGACGCCGACACCCTGCTGCTCGACGAGCCGACGAACCACCTCGACGCGGACTCCGTCCTGTGGCTCCGCGACTTCCTCAAGACCTACCGCGGCGGCCTCGTCGTCATCTCCCACGACATCAACCTCGTCGAGACGGTCGTCAACAAGGTTTTCTACCTCGACGCCAACCGGTCCTGCATCGACCTCTACAACATGGGCTGGAAGCAGTACCTCGCCCAGCGGGAGGCGGACGAGAAGCGGCGCAGGCGGGAGCGGGCCAACGCGGAGAAGAAGGCCGCCGCCCTCAACACGCAGGCCGACAAGATGCGGGCCAAGGCCACCAAGGCGGTTGCGGCGCAGAACATGGCCCGCCGCGCCGAGAAGCTGCTCTCCGGGCTGGAGGACGAACGCCGGGCGGACAAGGTCGCCAAGCTGCGGTTCCCCGACCCCGCGCCCTGCGGCAAGACCCCGCTCATGGCCCGGGGACTGTCCAAGTCGTACGGTTCCCTGGAGATCTTCACCGACGTGGACCTGGCCATCGACCGCGGCTCGCGCGTGGTCATCCTCGGCCTCAACGGTGCCGGCAAGACGACGCTGCTCCGCCTCCTGGCCGGAGCGGAGGAGCCGGACACCGGCGAGGTCACCCCCGGCCACGGACTCAAGCTGGGGTACTACGCCCAGGAGCACGAGACCCTGGACCCCGACCGCACCGTGCTGGAGAACATGCGGTCCTCCGCTCCCGACATGGACCTGGTCGACATCCGCAAGACACTGGGGTCCTTCCTCTTCTCCGGCGACGACGTGGACAAGCCGGCCGGGGTGCTCTCCGGAGGTGAGAAGACCCGACTGGCGCTGGCCACCCTCGTCGTCTCCTCCGCCAACGTGCTGCTGCTCGACGAGCCGACCAACAACCTCGACCCGGCGAGCCGCGAGGAGATCCTCGGCGCGCTGAAGAGCTTCACCGGCGCCGTCGTGCTCGTCACCCACGACGAGGGAGCCGTCGACGCGCTGTCCCCGGAGCGGATCATCCTGCTCCCCGACGGCGTCGAGGACCTGTGGGGCGAGGAGTACGCGGACCTCGTGGCCCTGGCTTGACCAGGCACGCATCGGCCGATCGGACCACATCCGCTCCCTCCTCCGGGTGAGTCGGACCGGTACTCCCGGCGTGTCCCACCGCGTCGCCCGCCCCGGCCCGGTGCCGACGCGCCCCGGGCCGGGGCGCACGGTGGCACGGGCCCGTGTCCGGCACCGCCGATTTGGCCGGGCTCCCGCCCTGCCGACGGGATTGCACGGTCTTTGCCGAATGGGTGGCCAGAAGTGAGCGGAGGGGTGATCATGGGAGTCACAGAGCGCACTTCCACGAGGAGGCACGGGTGGCCGAGACTCTGAAGAAGGGCAGCCGGGTGACCGGCCCTGCGCGCGAGAAGCTCGCGGCAGACCTCAAGAAGAAGTACGACTCCGGTGCGAGCATCAGGGCGCTGGCCGAGGAGACGGGCCGCTCCTACGGGTTCGTCCACCGGATGCTCAGCGAGTCCGGAGTGACGTTGCGCGGACGCGGCGGGGCGACCCGGGGCAAGAGGACGTCGTCCTCCTGAGGCGCCGCCCGGCGCACCGGACCGCTGCTGCCGCCCTCGTCAGCCCTGGGTGACCGGCCCACGGTGCCGGTGGTTACTCTGCGGTTTACTCAACTGCGAGTGGCCACCGGAGGATGACCGATGACCGAAACCCTGCTGGACAAGGACGGTGTGCGCCTCACCGTGGACGGCGCGACCGCCACGGTCGCACTGACCGTGCCGGACAAGCGCAACGCGCAGTCGCCCGCGATGTGGCGCATGCTGGCCGAAGCCGGGCGAAGGCTGCCCGGGACGGTACGCGTGGTCGTGCTGCGCGGTGAGGGCAAGTCCTTCTCCGCGGGGCTGGACCGCCAGGCCTTCACTCCCGAGGGGTTCGAGGGCGAACCCTCGTTCCTCGACATGGCACGGGAGTCGGACGCGTACGTCGACGGCGTCATCGCCGAGTACCAACAGGCATTCACCTGGTGGCGCCGGGCGGACCTCGTCACGGTCGCCGCCGTGCAGGGGCACGCCATCGGGGCGGGATTCCAGCTCGCCCTCGCCTGCGACCTGCGCGTCTGCGCCGACGACGTCCAGTTCGCCATGCGCGAGACCAGTCTGGGCCTGGTTCCCGACCTCACCGGCACCAGGCCGCTGGTGGACCTCGTCGGGTACGGCCGCGCCCTGGAGATCTGCGCCACCGGACGCTTCGTGCATGCGGCGGAGGCGGAGCGCACCGGGCTGGCCACCATCACGGTGCCCGCGGCCGAGCTGGAGGCGACCGTCGACGATCTGGCCGCCGCGCTCCTCGCCGCACCCCGCGACGCGGTCGTCGAGACCAAGGCGCTGCTCGCCGGTGCGGGCGGCCGTACCCCCGAGGAGCAGTACGCCGCCGAGCGCGCCGCACAGACCCGCCGGCTGCGCGACCTCGCCGGACTCTCCGACTGACGGAACCGGGGCGGGCGGTCCCGCCGGGCCTCACACGTTCGGGTCCGTCACCCGGTGCCGGCGTCTCCGAACGCCTACCGTGAGAGTCCCGGCGGGACCGCCCGCCCCCACCTCTCACGACGGAGTGGAGCCGATGACCGAGACGGAGTCCCGCGCCCCGGCGGAAGCGAGGAGTGCCTCGCCCGGCGCCAACACGCAGCAGCCCCTCGGCAGGAAGGGCGTCTCCTCCGGTGACCGGGGCCGCACCACCATCGCCGACGGCGTCGTCGAGAAGATCGCCGGCCTCGCCGCACGAGACGTGGTCGGCGTCCATGCGATGGGCGGCGGCTTCGCCCGGACCTTCGGCGCGATGCGGGAACGCGTGCCCGGCAGTGCCAGGTCCGTCAGCCGTGGCGTCAAGGCCGAGGTCGGAGAGGTCCAGACGGCACTCGACCTCGAGATCGTCGTCGAGTACGGCTTCGCGATCCTCGAGGTCGCGGATTCCGTCCGCACCAACGTCATCGACGCCGTGGAGCGGATGACGGGCCTGGAGGTCGTCGAGGTGAACATCGCGGTCAGCGACGTGAAGCTGCCCGACGAGACCGACGACGAGGACGGAGAGCCGGGCAACCGGTCGCGTGTCCAGTGACGGGGTGGTCCACAGCGAGCGGAGGAGCACGGGATGAGCATGGCGGTGGTCGGCATGATCGCCGGGATGGCCCTGGGGTTCGCCGGCTGGTTCGGTGGGTTCGGGGCCTTCCTCCTGGTGGCGGCGCTCGGCGCCGTGGGGTACGTCGCCGGGCGCTTCCTGGAGGGTGACCTGGACGCCGGTGAGTTCTTCCGCGGCCGCGGCACGGGCGACGGCGGTCGGCGCAGGCCGCGGTGACCGGGCGCCGGCCCGCGGACACCGACGCCCCGGCGCGGCCCGTTCCGGCCGGGGAACGAGGAGTCACCTCGATCGCCGGCCGCGCAGTCGCCGGCATCGCCGAGCAGGCGGCCCGGGAGGCGCTCCGCTCCGGTCCCGACGCTGCGTCCGTGCCGCGGGGCGAGGGGAACCGCCCGCGGGCCGAAGCCGATGTACGGCGCGGCTCGGCCCGGGTGCGGGTCGTGCTCCGGCTCGGCTATCCGTCCGACATCGGCGGGCAGTGCGGCGCCGTGCGTCGGCACGTCGCCGAGCGGGTAGGTGAACTCACCGGAATGGACGTGACGGAAGTGGCGGTGCGGGTGGATCGGCTGCGTTCGGCACACCTGGACGGTGACGCCTCGGGGAGGACCCGGTGACGGACGAAGAACCGGGAGCACCCGGAGCAGACCACGACGACGCGACCACCCGGGGGACACCCACTCTGGAGAAGGCTTCCCGTACAGCCGGAGCCGCCGCCGACGACGCCCCGCCGGCCGGTGCCGGTGATCTGGACCAGGACCGTTCGGAGGCCGCCTACACCCCGCGCGGGGACGGCCGGGACGAGCGGGCGCGGCGCTTCTGGTCGACGCGGCGGCTCCCCGCCGCTCCGGTGGCGGCCGTCCTGGCCGCCGGCACGGGCCTGCTGCTGTACGACGTGGTGGCGGTGCGCCTGGACCGTCCCGGCATGAGATGGCGGCGCTTCCTCGCCGACGAGCTCGCCGCCCGCCCGCTGGACGACGTGTGGGTGCTGACGGGAGCCGTCGTCTCCGCGGTGCTCGGCCTGTGGCTGCTGCTGGGCGCCGTGACTCCCGGACTCCGCGGGCTGCTCCCGATGAGACGGGAACGCGCTGGGCTGCGTGCCGGACTGGAACGCTCCGCGGCCGCGCTGGTGCTGCGGGACCGGGCCATGGCGGTCGCGGGCGTCCAGGCGGTGCGTGTCCGGGTGGGGCGGCGCCGCGTCAGGGCGCGTGCCGACTGCCACTTCCGGGACCTCGACGAGGTCCGTGCCGATCTCGACGCCGCGCTGCGCGAGGGTGTCGGACAGCTCGGGACGGCGCGCCGCCACCGGCTGAAGGTGACCGTGAGGCGGCCGAAACGATGAGAGGGAGCGGCGTGCTGCGGATCGTCAACCGGGTGCTGCTGGGCGTGTTCGGGCTGCTGCTGCTCGGGCTGGGGCTGGCAGTCCTGGCCGGCGCCCTGGACCTGCGGCGCCGGTGGGGCTACGACCTCGGTTCGGGATGGCCGTGGGCCGGACCGGACGACGTGCTGCTCACCGACGCGGACCGTACCCGCTACCGGGCCGAGGGCTGGTGGTGGCCCGTCGTCATCGCCTCCTCGGCGGTGCTCGTGCTGCTCTTCCTCTGGTGGTTCCTCGCACAGCTGCGTCGGCGCAGGCTCGGCGAGGTCCTGGTCGACACCGGCGAGGGCGAGGGCGCCCTGCTGCGGGGCCGTGCGCTCGCCGACGTGCTGGCCGCCGAGGCCGAGTCGCTGCCCGGCGCGAACCGGGCCCGCGTGAGACTGCTGGGCCGCAGGGCCGCGCCGCAGGTGCGGTTGAACGTGCGGCTCGAACCGCATGCCGACCCCGTGACGACCCTCCGCCGCCTGCACGACGACGCACTGGAGGCCGCCCGCACCTCCGCGGGGCTCGACGCCCTCCCCGCCGAGGTGCGGCTGAGCGGACGACGTCACCGGGCCGAACGGGTCACCTGACGGTTCGCACCGCGTGGGCGTCACACGCCCGGACGGACCGGGGCGCCGTCACAGACCCCGCCGGGCCCCGCCGTCGACCGGGACGACCACGCCAGTCAGGTACGAGGCGGCGGGGGAGAGGAGGAAGGCCGCAGTGCGCCCGAACTCCTCCGGCGCGCCGTACCGACGCAGCGGGATGGCGCTCTCGCTCCGTCGCCGGGAGGCCTCCGCGTCGCCCCCGAGGGCGTCCAGCTCGCGCACCCGGTCGGTGTCGATGCGCCCCGGAGCCAGCCCCAGCACCCGGATGCCGCGCGGGCCGACCTCGTCCGCGAGTGTCTTCGCGTAGCCCGCCAGCCCCGGGCGCAGGCCGTTGGAGACGGTGAGGCCGGAGATCGGCTCGTGTACCGAGGCGGAGAGCACGAAACCGATCACTCCGCCCTCGTCCAGGGCGCCGGCAGCGGTGCGTGCGAGCCGGACGGCTCCCAGGAACACGCTGTCGAACGCGGCCTGCCACTGCTCGTCCGTGATCGACTCGGCCGGTCCGGCGGGCGGTCCGCCGACGCTCACGAGTACCCCGTCGAACCGTCCGAAGCGGGAACGCGCCGCCTCCACCAGGCGCCCCGCCGTCGCGGGGTCCGCGTTGTCCGCGGCGACCGGGGCTGCGGAGGCGGCGCCCAGACGCTCCGCGGCGGCGGAGGCAGCCTCCTCGGTGCGGCCGGTGACGACGACCTTCGCCCCTTCGGCGACGAGTTGTTCGGCGGTGGCGAACCCGAGACCCCGGGTGGCGCCCGTGACGACGAAGACGCGGTCCTTCAAGCCAAGATCCATGGCGCACAGTGTGACGCATCGGCGCCGTGCTCATTCCGGCGGGCGTGCGTCCCCGGCAGCTGCCGTGGGTACGGGCCCCGGGCCCGCGGGCGTGCCGCCGCTCCGCTGGGCGGGCAGCGCGCGGTCGCGGAGCTCGCGCCGGACCAGGATCGTCCAGCCCACGGGTACGGCCGCGGCGAACAGCCACCACTGCACGGCGTACGCCATGTGGGGCCCGATGCTGTCGTGATCCGGTTCGGGCAGCCGCTCGGGGCCGGAACCCCCGGGTTCGGGCGAGGAGGCCGTCAGTTGGACGTAGCCGTCCACGAGGGGCCGTCCGAGGGCTTTCGACCGGGTGTCGCTGTTGATCAGCATGACCTGCCGGTCGGGCAGTCCCGGTTTGTCCTTGATGCCGCTGGCCCGGGTGGTCTCGTCGGCCATGAGGCGCCCCGTGACGGTGACCCTGCCGCGCGGAGGCGGGGGGACGTCGGGAAACTCGGTGAGATCGCCCCCCGCCGGGATCCAGCCGCGGTTGACGAGCAGTGCCGCCCCGTCGGACCTGATCAGGGGCGTCAGCACGAAATAGCCGATGGACCGTCCGTCGGAAGCCGTGCGCTGGCGCACCACGACCTCGTCGTCCGTCGCGTAGTGCCCGGTCGCGGTGACGCTCCGGAACCAGTCCTTGCGGGCCGGGTCGCGGCCGACACCCGCCAGTTCGTCCACCGGGACGGGGCGCGCGGCGAGACTCCGTGCGACGAGCGTGTTGTGCTCCACCCGCGCCTGGTGCCGGTGCAGCTGCCAGAACCCCAGCTCGATCATCGCGGGGACGAGAGCCAGGGCGAGCAGTGTCAGGAGTACCCACTGCCGTGACAGCAGGAAACGCAAGCGGTACACGCCCACCGACGGTACCGGCAGCAGGTCAGCCTCCCGGGAGCGGGTCCGGCGCGGGGGCGACGTCCTCCAGCAGCCGGCTGAACTCGGGCTCGTCGATCACCGGGGTACCGAAGGTGTGGGCCCGGGTCACCTTGGCCGTCACCGCCCTGCGGTCGTTGCTCACCACGAGCGAGGTGCGTCGGGAGACACTGGTGGCGATGTGCAGGCCCGCATCGATCGCCCGGTCCTCCAGGAGTTCCCGCTCCGTCGAGGTGTCGCCGGAGATCGCCACCCGCATGCCCTGGACCAGCCGGCCGCCCGGCTCGAAGCGTCCGGGGTTGGGGTACGGGCAGGCAGGCCGCCTGCGGGAGGGGCGCCAGCCGACGGCGTACGGGCGGGGGCGTCCCGCACCTGCGGCTGCCTCGCCGTCGGCGGGCACGGACGGCGGCAGGCAGGCGAGCAGCGGCAGGCGCACACCCTCCCGTGCGGCCCGGTGGAGGCTGGGGCGGAAGGTCTCGGCGAGCACGCGTGCGTCGTCCAGCGCGTGGTGGGCCTGCTCCTGCACCACTCCGTAGTGCGCTGCCAGTGACTCCAGCCGGTGGTTCGGGAGGGGAAGTCCCAGTTCCTTCGCCAGCGCTATGGTGCACAGCCGGCGTCGGACCGGTGCCTCCCGGCCCGCGCGGGCGTACTCACGGGCGATCATCGACCAGTCGAAGAGCGCGTTGTGCGCCACGAGGACGCGGCCGGCGAGTCGTTCCGCGAGCGGTTCGGCGATCTCGTGGAACAGCGGCGCGTCCGCCAGCACCTCCGACGTCAGCCCGTGGATCCACGTCGGCCCCGGGTCGCGCTGCGGATTGACGGCGGAGTACCAGTGGTCCTGCATCTCCCCGCGGGCGTCGAGGCGATAGACGGCCGCGGAGACTATGCGGTCGTCCCGGCGGAGCCCGGTGGTCTCCACGTCCACCACCGCGTAGCCGTCGGGGTAGCCGGGAGGCCAGAACTCCTCGCCGGAACCGGCGGTTGCGGAGCCGTGGGCCGATTGCGCGGGCACCCGGAGCGTCCGCGTCCCCTCGTCCTGGCGCGCCGTCTGGTCTTCGAGCATGGTCACAGAGGATACGGGCCGGGGCTGACAGGGTCGCGACCCCGCCCGGGAACGGCGGCTGCTGACGCCCGGTCAGCGGCCGCCGTGCCCGAGTACCGGGCCGGGGCGGGCGGTCGGCCGTCCGCCCCGGGGTGTCACCGCCGGATCGCGTCCAGCGCGTCGACGACGCCCCAGCCGTAGAAGCTGTTGACCCGGTCGGTCCCGGTGCACTCGGCCGTCACCTCGCCGTCGCCGTCCGGGTCGTACGGGTCCTGCGGGCAACCGGGGTTGTCCGCTCCGACCTTCATCCGCCACTGGATCTCCCGCGGTGTGGCGTGCGGGTGCGCGCTCCTGAGGAGTGCCGCCACACCGGCGACGTGCGGTGCGGCCATGGACGTGCCCTGGAGGAAGGCGTACTCCCCGTTCGGCATGGTGGAGAGCACCCGCCCGTTGGTCGCTTCGCCGCCGGGGATCTGGTACTTGTCCCCGCCCGGTGCCGCCACGTCCACGACCCGGTCGCCGTAGTTGGAGTAGTAGGACTTCAGTGTGTGCGAACCGGTGGCCGACACGGTCACCACTCCGGGGAGCTGCGTCGGCAGGTCCAGGCACCGCGAGGGGTCCACCGTCCGCTCCACGGGAGTGGAGTCGTCCGGGCTGGTGTCGTCGAGGAGTTCGTCCGCCGCCAGGTCCTGGGCGGAGTTGCCCGCGGAGGCCACGTTGAGCACGCCGTGGTCCTCCGCGTAGGCGGAGGCCCGGCCCACGGCTTCCAGCAGTGCCGCCTGGTCCTCGTGCTCCGGGCAGTTGTAGAGCCAGGGGTCGGTGTAATAGCTGTTGTTCGTCACGTCGATGCCGTGCTCGGCCGCGAAGACGAAGGCGCAGACCACGGCCTCGGTGTAGAAGAGGCTGGTGTGCTGTTCGGCGACCTTGATGGAGGCCACGCGCACGCCGGGGGCGACGCCGGCGATGCCGACCCCGTTGCGCGGGGCGGCGATGGTGCCCGCGACATGGGTGCCGTGGTAGTGGCCGCCCTCCTCGAAGGGGCGCCACGCACCGCGCGAGGTGTCGGCCACGCCGCCCACGCAGCTGGCGGACTTCCCGCGGGCGAAGTTGCGCCGGAGATCGGGGTGCGTGTCGTCCACCCCGGTGTCGACGACCGCGACGGTGACGCCGCGTCGTCCGTCGCCGACGGCGTGGGCCCGGTCCGCCTTGATGGCCGGGAGGTTCCACTGCAGTGCCTCCAGCGGCTCCTCCGCGGCGGCTCCGGGGCGCGGCGCGCCGCCCGCCCCGGACCGGCGCTCGGCCAGGGCGGCCGCGCGCCCCTGCGGGTCCGGGAGGTACTGCGGTTCGCCGACGTCCGTCGTGGCCGCGGCCCGGAGCGGTGCGGTGCGGGTGGCTCCGGCCGAGTCGACGCCGTCGACGGTACGCATCCGGTCGGCGAAACCGGGCCGGGCCGAGTGGGCGACGACGACACCGATCCGGTCGTAGGTGGTCACGACGGTGCCACCGGCGTCCGCGACCGCTTCCTCCACCCGGCCGATCGTCGCCGCGTCGGTGCCGGTGTTGACGACGTAGCTGAAGGTGTCGCCCTCCGCCGCGGCCGGTTTCTGCTCGGCCAGAGCGGTCGACGCGCCGGGGAGCACGGCCAGTGCGGCGGTGAGCGCCAGGCCGAGGGGCACGGCCAGCACGTGTCGGCGGCGGGACAGTGGTGAGCGCATGGGTCTCCATCTCGATCGAATGGGGCGTCTTCGGAAGGAAGTTAGCCCTTTCGGGTGCGTTGTCGGGGTCGAACGCGAAAACCTGTCCGCTGTGCGGCGGGGTGTGCGGGTGTGCGTCTCCGCGTTTCCGGGTACTGCGGCTGATCGATACCAGGATCATCGGAGGAATCAACAGGGAACTGGAGTTCCTTCCTCCGTCCCGGCGTCGGAGGCACCGCCGTGGCCGGGCATGTTCAACGAACTGTTGACTGTCGGACTGCTCGCGTACGCTGCGGAGCACGCTGCGAGACAATGGAAGTCCCCGTGGAAGGGCCGCCCTCATGCTGCTCGACACCTACGACCGGGTCGCCACCGACCTGCGCGTGTCGCTCACCGACCGGTGCAACCTGCGCTGCACCTACTGCATGCCCGAAGAGGGACTCGCATGGCTCGCCAAGCCGCAACTGCTCGAGGACGACGAGATCGTGCGACTCGTCCGGATCGCCGTCACCCGGCTGGGGGTGACCGAGGTCCGCTTCACCGGCGGTGAGCCGCTGCTGCGGCCCGGACTGGCCGGAATCGTCGAGCGCTGCGCCGCTCTCGACCCGCGACCGGAGCTCTCGCTGACCACCAACGGCATCGGACTGGAGCGGACCGCGGGTGCACTGCGCGATGCTGGCCTCGACCGGGTGAACGTCTCCCTGGACACCCTCCGCCCCGACGTCTTCCAGCGCATGACGCGCCGCAAGCGGCACGCGGACGTGCTCCGGGGGCTGGAGGCCGCGCGGTCCGCGGGACTCGCACCGGTGAAGGTCAATTCCGTCCTCATGCCCGAGCTCAACGACGACGAGGCCCCCGAACTTCTCGCCTGGGCCGTCCGGAACGACTACGAACTGCGGTTCATCGAACAGATGCCGCTGGACGCCCAGCACGGCTGGCACCGCGACGGAATGATCACAGCGGGGGACATCCTCGCCGCGCTCCGTACACGCTTCACGCTCACCCCCGAGGGAGAGCAGGAGCGGGGTTCCGCACCCGCGGAGCGCTGGCTGGTCGACGGCGGCCCCCACCGGGTGGGGGTCATCGCCTCGGTCACCCGCCCTTTCTGCCGCGCCTGCGACCGCACCCGACTGACGGCCGACGGGCAGGTCCGCACCTGCCTGTTCGCACAGGAGGAGACCGACCTGCGCGGCGCGATGCGCGAGGGCGCGGACGACGCCACGGTGGCGCGCCTGTGGGAGCAGGCCATGTGGGGCAAGAAGGCCGGTGCCGGAATCGACGACCCCTCCTTCGTCCAGCCCGACCGCCCCATGTCCGCCATCGGCGGCTGAAGCCGCCTCGGGAGAGGGAACGTCAGGAGGCCCCGCCCTCCGGCGGCGTGAAGCCCTCCGGGTCCCGCTGCGCCGCCTCCCACTCCGGGAAGTGGACGACGTCCTTGAGGAAACCGCGCATGCCCAGGAACGAGGACAGGTGCTCCCTGTGCTCGTCACAGGCCAGCCACGTCTTCCGCCGGTCGGGGGTGTGCACCTTCGGGTTGTTCCACGCCAGCACCCACACCGCGGGCGCACGGCAGCCCTTGGCGGAGCAGATGGGGGTTTCCTGGTCACGCTCAGACATCACGCCCACCATCCAACACCACGAACGGAGGAACGCACAGCGACGCCGGGCGGCCACGGGGGGAGCCGCCCGGCGTCGGTCCATCGCTCCGACGGGGGGTGCGGAGCGCCCCTGAAGTATGGCACGCGGGCCCCGTCGCAGGGCACCGGAACCGCGTTATTCCCCGCACCTTTTCCCTTCGCTTTGCGCGCCCGCGGGACTCAACGATCCTCCGTGGAGCTTTCGTTGGGGTCATCGCGCCGTTCCTGCTGATCCCCTGGGCCGAGCACCGGGTGCGTGGGGCCGCCGGAGACGAAGGTCGACGGAAGGCCGGGGGCGCGCTCCCGGCCCGCATTGGCGATCACCACGGCCACGTACGGGAGCACGGCACCCAGCACCAGCGTGATCACCGCGAGGGGACGCTCCACGTTCCACAGCACCACCGTGAGGATCACCGCCAGCGTGCGGACGAGCATGGAGATCACATAGCGTCGCTGCCGTCCGCGCACGTCGTCGGCCAGACTCCGCCGCGCACCGGTGATCCGGTGGACCTCGGAACTCCCGCGCCTCCGCAGCACGCCTCACCCCTGACCTGGCCCGAGAACCTTGTGTCCCCGGCTCCTCCCACGGTACGCCGCACCCACCGGCACGACGAAGCCGACCGGGCGCGAGGGGCGTCGTGACGGGAGTCCTAGCGCCCGCTGACCCGTGCGAGCTTGCGGCCCGCCTTGAGGTAGACCGAACCCTCCACGCCGGCCTCCGCCAGCTTCTCCGCGACCACCTCGCCGAGCGGACGCAGGGCGTCCGCCTCCGGAAGCACCACCGTCTGCTGTCCCTCTTCGGTCTCCACCACCAGCCGCAGCGCCTTCTGCTTCGCCAGACGGCGCGCCGCGGAGGCGCTCGGCGTGAACTCCAGCACGCCAGTGAGCAGGGCCGCGATGCCCTCGCCGCCGTGCTCGCCCATGCTCAGCGAGGGCAGCGCCTCCACCTCCGTGAAGGACTTCTTCGAGAACTGGGCGACGAACCCGGCCCGGGCCCGCATGGCGGCCTCCCGTCCGTGAAGCGCCGCCACGACCTCTCCGGCCAGCACCTTCTTCAGGTCCATCGGATGCAGAGTGCGCGCCTCGACGCGGGCGAGGGCGGCGTCGATCTCCTGGTCCGTCCACTCGGTCCAGGCGCGCAGGTACGGGGCCATGAGGCGGTCCGGGATGGACATGATCCTGCCGAACACGTCCTCCGGCGTGGCCGTCAGCGCGATGTAGTTGCCCTTCGACTTCGACATCTTCGCGCCGCTGCCGTCGGTGCCCTCGATCAGCGGCATCGTCGCGACCAGTTGCGGCTGCTGGCCGTAGACCTCCATGATCTTGCGGCCCATCTGCATGTTCAGCAGCTGGTCGACACCGCCGAGTTCGATGCCCGCCTCGATCTCCGCCGAATCGATGGCCATCGCGACCGGGTAGATCAACTCGGACATCGTCAGGCCGGAGCCGGCCGCCAGGCGGTTGCGGAAATCCTCCCGCTGGAGCAGCTGGGACGCCGGGATCTGCGACAGGATGCCGATCAGTCGGGGCAGCGTGATCTCCTCGAGCCACTCGCTGTTGTGGCGGAAACGCACCTTCTCGAAGTCGAAGAACGGCCGCACCTGATCGCGGTACCCGGCGAGATTCCGCGCGATGTCCGCATCCGTCAGTGGCGGACGCTCGGCGGTCCGGCCCGACGGGTCGCCGATCTTGGCGGTGATGTCCCCGATGATCAGGGTGACCTCGTGGCCCATCCGCTGGAAGCGGCTGAGGACGATGATGGGCACCGCGTGCCCCAGGTGGATGTCGGTGGCTGTCGGGTCGATGCCCAGCTTCACGTGCAGCGCCCCGCCCGCGGCCCGCCGGGCCTCGATCTCCTCGGCGAGCTTCTCCTCCGACGGAAGCAGGTCCACCGTGCGGGCGGCGATCAGTGCCGCCTGCTCCTTCGCCGACAGGTCGCTCAGATCCAGGGACCGCCGCGATCCGGTCTCCGCGAGCAACTGCTCCACGGTGGAGTCGGAAGAGAGGTCCTGTGCCAGCAGGGTGCCGGCACGCTGCACGGAGTCGCCGAGGCGTGTCACGTCGGTTGCCTAACGGATCGGTGGTCGGATGGGCGCGGGGAAAGTCTATGCGGGAGCCGGGACAGCCGGATCAAACGCCCTGACTCACGGAACTCATGTGGAAGTCCGGCACCCGCAGCGGCGGCATCGCGGCCCGGGTGAACCAGTCGGACCACTCACGGGGGAGGGTGCGCTCGGTCCTGCCCGCCTCCGTCGCACGGGAGAGCAGGCCGACCGGCGACTCGTTGAAGCGGAAATTGTTCACCGCTCCGGTCACCTCGCCGTTCTCCACCAGGTACACGCCGTCCCGGGTCAGGCCGGTCAGCAGCAGTGTCGCGGGATCGACCTCGCGGATGTACCACAGGCAGGTGAGCAGCAGCCCCCGTTCGGTCCGCGCCACCATCCCGTCCAGCGAGACGTCGTCACCGCCCTCCAGGATCAGGTTGTCCACCGGCGGAGCCACCGGCAGGCCCGTCAGGGCCGCGCTGTGCCGCGAGGTGGGGAGGGCCCGCAGGTCGCCGTTCCGGATCCAGTCCGTCGGCCTCAGCTCCAGGCCGTTGTCGAAGACCGAGACGTCGTCCCCCGACGCGTGCGCCATCACGAAGGGAGCCGCCTCCAGCCCGGGAGCTCCGGGGTCGCTGCGCAACGTGAGCGGCAACCGCGCCAGGCGCTCCCCGATGCGGGTGCCGCCGCCGGGCCGGCTGAAGACCGTGCGGCCCTCCGCCGCGTTCCGCGCGCCGGACGACCACATCTGGTAGATCAGCAGGTCGGCCACCGCAGTCGGAGGCAGCAGCGTCTCGTACCGCCCGGCCGGCAGCTCCACACGGCGCGCGGCCCAGTCCAGCCGCCGCGCCAGCTCCTCCTCCAGTGCGGCCGGATCCACGTCCCCGAAGTCGCGCGTGCCGCGGCCCGCCCAGGCGGAACGGGAGCCGCCGTGCGACTTGGCGTTGACCTCGACCGTGCCGGTGGGCTGGTCGTGCCGCAGCCGCAGGCCCGTCGAGGTTCCGAGGTAGCTCGAGACCATCGAGTGCCCGGCGAAGCCGTACAGCTCCCGCTCGCCCGCACGGGCCCGGGCGAAAGCCTCTCCCAGGGCCGGCGCGAAATCCGCGAACACCTCGGAGGACGTCTCGTCGGGCGCGTCGGTGAAGCCGGCGGACGGGGCCACGTCCGCGACCAGCGGCTGAGCGTCCTCCGCCGGCCCGGCGTTCCGGGCGGCCTCTTCCGCCGCGCGCACCAGCGACTCCAGCTCCCCGGTGGTCACCGCGGACCGTGACACCACCCCGGACGCCGTGCCCCGGGCACCGTCGGCGGTCGCCACCACGGTGAGGTTCCGCCCCCGCGTCACACCGTTCGTGGTCAGTGCGTTACCGGCCCAGCGGAGGTTCGCCGTGGACGTCTCGTCCGCGAGGACCACGCAGCCGTCCGCCCGGGAGAGGTCCAGGGCACGCTCCACGATCTCGTGCGGCTTGTGCGCCCCGCTCATGCGCCTGCCTCCTGGCTGGTGTTGAGGATGTTCACGCGACGGAAGAGGGCCGAGGGGCAGCCGTGCGACACGGCCGCGACCTGGCCCGGCTGCGCCTTGCCGCAGTTGAACGCGCCTCCCAGCACGTAGGTCTGCGGACCGCCGACCGCATCGAGGGAGCCCCAGAAGTCGGTCGTGGTCGCCTGGTAGGCCACGTCGCGGACCTGGCCGGCGAGGCGGCCGTTCTCGATGTGGTAGAAACGCTGGCCGGTGAACTGGAAGTTGTAGCGCTGCATGTCGATCGACCAGGACCGGTCGCCGAGCACGTAGATTCCCCGGTCCACCCCGGCGATCAGCTCCTCGGTGGACGGCCCGTCCGGTGCGGGCCGCAGCGAGACGTTGGCCATCCGCTGCACCGGGACGTGGCCCGGCGAATCGGCGAACGCGCAGCCGTTCGAGCGGCCCATGCCCGTCAGTCTCGCGATCCTGCGATCCAGCTGGTAGCCGACCAGCGTGCCCTCCTTCACCAGGTCCCAGGACTGCGCCCGCACGCCCTCGTCGTCGAAGCCCACCGTCGCCAGCCCGTGCTCGACGGTCCGGTCACCCGTCACGTTCATCGCCTCGGAGCCGTACCGCAGCGACCCCAGCCGGTCGAAGGTGGCGAAGGACGTGCCCGCGTAGGCCGCCTCGTAGCCCAGCGCGCGGTCCAGCTCGGTGGCGTGCCCGACCGACTCGTGGATCGTGAGCCAGAGATTGGACGGATCGACCAGCAGGTCGTAGGTCCCGGCCCCGATACTGGGTGCGCGCATCTTCTCTGCCAGCAGCTCCGGGAGGCGCGCCAGCTCGTCGTCCCAGTCCCAGCCGGATCCCAGCGCGTACTCCCAGCCGCGGCCGACGGGAGGGGCGAGGGTGCGCATGGAGTCGAACCCGCCGGAGTCGGTGACGCAGGTCGCCGTCAGCTCCGGGTGCAGACGGATCCGCTGCTGGGTGGTGACCGTGCCGGCGGTGTCGGCGTAGAACTTGTTCTCCTGCACGGTCAGCAGACTCGCGTCGACGTGGCTGACCCCCTCCGCACGCAGCAGCCGGCCGCTCCAGTCGGCCAGCAGACCGGTCTTGTCGGAGTCGGGCACGTCGAACGGGTTCGTCCGGTACGAGGACACCCACGTCTGCTCGCCGTGCGCGGGTTCCTCCGCCAGTTCCACCCGCTCCGCCGATCCCGCGGCCCGGATGATCCGCGCCGACAGCCGCGCCATCTCCACCGCCTGTGCGGCGACCTGCGCGGCGGCGTCCGTGGTCAGGTCCACCCCCGCGGCGAAGCCCCACGCCCCGTCGTGGACGACCCGGACCGCGTAGCCGGTGTCCGTGCTGTCGGCCGAGCCGGCGGGTTTCCCGTCCCGCAGGCGCCACGCGGCGTCGCGGACACGCTCGCACCGGAAGTCGGCGTGGTCGGCGCCGAGCGCCCGTGCACGGGCCAGCGCCGCGTCGGCGAGGGCGCGCAACGGCAGCGCGAGAAATGACGGATCGATCTCCTGCTGCTGCCCCACCGGCGCCTCCCGCCCAGTCGCGTCTGTGCTGTGCATCATGCCCGGCCCGGAGCGCGATTCTCCACGCCTTCCCGCGTGTTTCGCGCGTGCGTGCGTCCACCGACGGGCTTGCGGCGCGCCGAGCCCGTGGCCTCGGGCTCGTGCCGGACAGATGCGGGGCACGACGGCCCGGAGAGAGGATTCGCGGTGGGACTTCTGTGGGGTCTCCACATCGGGGGCCGCAGCGCGCTGTCCGTGCCGGAGTCCTCGGCCGGGGCGCACGGGGGATAGGTTCGTGGTGCAGCGCAGACCAGTGCTCCACGAATGCTCCACGAAGAAGGGTGGTCCCGTCTTGAGTCGCTCGGTACTGGTGACCGGAGGAAACCGCGGCATCGGGCTCGCCATCGCCCGGTCGTTCGCCGACGCCGGCGACGACGTCGCCGTCACCTACCGGTCCGGGGAGCCGCCGGAGGGGTTCCTGGGAGTGCGGTGCGACATCACCGACCCCGAGCAGGTGGAGCAGGCCTACAAAGAGGTCGAGGAGAAGCAGGGCCCCGTCGAGGTGCTCGTGGCCAACGCGGGCGTCACCCGCGACCAGCTCCTGCTGCGGATGTCCGAGGAGGACTTCGCCTCCGTCCTGGAGACCAACCTCACCGGAACGTTCCGGGTCGTGAAGCGCGCGACCAAGGGAATGCTCCGCGCCCGCAAGGGCCGCGTCGTCCTGATCTCCTCGGTGGTCGGCCTGCTGGGCTCCGCCGGCCAGGCCAACTACGCCGCCTCCAAGGCCGGCCTCGTCGGTTTCGCCCGGTCGGTCGCCCGTGAGCTGGGCTCGCGCAACATCACCTGCAACGTCGTCGCTCCCGGATTCGTCGACACCGACATGACCAAGGCGCTCAGCGACGAGCAGCGGGCGAACATCGTCAAGCAGGTGCCGCTGGGCCGCTACGCCCAGCCCGAGGAGGTCGCCTCCTCGGTCCGCTTCCTCGCCTCCGAGGAGGCCGCGTACATCACCGGAGCCGTCATCCCCGTCGACGGCGGATTGGGCATGGGTCACTGAACGACATGAGTGGACTTCTTGCAGGGAAGCGCATCCTGGTCACCGGCGTCCTCACGGACTCCTCGATCGCCTTCCACGTCGCCAGGCTGGCGCAGGAGGAGGGCGCCCAGGTCGTCCTCACCGGCTTCGGGCGCCTGACACTGGTCCAGCGGATCGCCAGGCGGCTGCCCAAGGAGGCGCCGGTCTTCGAGCTGGACGTGCAGAACAAGCAGCACCTGGCCGACCTCGCCGACCGGGTCGCCGCGCACTTCGGCGACGACGCCGGGATCGACGGTGTCGTGCATTCCATCGGCTTCGCGCCGCAGGACGCACTCGGCGGTAACTTCCTGAACACCGAGTGGGAGTCGGTCGCCACCGCGGTCGAGGTCTCCGCCTACTCCCTCAAGTCGCTGACCATGGCGCTGCTCCCGCTTCTGGAGAAGCGCGGCGGTTCCGTCGTCGGCATGGACTTCGACGCGCAGTCCGCGTGGCCGAAGTACGACTGGATGGGTGTGGCCAAGGCCGCGCTGGAGTCCACCTCCCGCTACCTCGCGCGCGACCTCGGGGACCGCAACATCCGCTGCAACCTGGTCTCGGCCGGGCCGATCAAGTCGATGGCGGCCAAGTCGATCCCGGGCTTCGAGGAACTCGCCGACGTGTGGAACGCGCGTGCGCCGATCAGTTGGGACCTGACGGACCCGGAGCCGGCCGCGCGCGGCGTCTGCGCCCTGCTCTCGGACTGGTTCCCGAAGACCACCGGCGAGATCGTCCACGTCGACGGCGGCGTGCACATGATGGGCGCCTGACGCAGCACCCGCAGCGCACCCGGCGTCGGGCGGTGGAGTATCGGTCCCCACCGCCCGTCGCCGTTCCGGCGGCGGGGGCGCGTGCACCGCTCGGCAGGGCGTGACACGCTGTCGGCGCCTGCCGTCGACAAGGAGTCACCATGCAGATCGGCCTCCTCGGCACCGGCCGCATCGGTGCCCTGCACGCGCGAACCCTTCGCGACCTGCCGGGAGTCGACGACGTCCTGGTGGCGGACCCGGATGCCCCGCGTGCCCGGGCACTGGCCGCCGAGCTCGGGCTGAGGCCCGCCGACGGAGTCGAGGAGCTGTTCGCGGCACGCCCGGACGCCGTGGTGATCGCTGCGGCCACCAGTGCCCATGCGCCGCTGCTGCACCGGTCCCTGGACGACGGAATCCCGGTGTTCTGCGAGAAGCCGGTCGCTCCGGACGTCCGGGGTACTGCCGAGATCGCCGGACGCGCCGAGGCCACGGGCGTCCCCGTCCAGATCGGCTTCCAGCGCCGCTTCGACGCCGGCTACCGGGAGGCGCGCCGTGCCCTGCGGGCCGGCGAACTGGGGCGGCTGCACACCCTGCGTGCCGTCACCGCGGACCAGTCGCCGCCCCACGCCTCGTACCTCCCCACCTCGGGCGGGCTGTTCCGGGACTGCAGCATCCACGACTTCGACATCCTGCGCTGGCTGACCGGCCGGGAAGTGGTCTCGGCGTACGCGCTCGGCTCCGACCGCGGAGCCGACTTCTTCCGCGAGGCCGGCGACATCGACACCGGGGCCGCCCTGCTGCGTTTCGACGACGACGTCCTCGCCACGGTCACCGCGACGCGGTACAACGGCGCCGGCCACGACGTGCGCCTGGAGGTCTGCGGCGTCGACGGGAGCCGCATCGTGGGGCTGGACGACCGTGCGCCGCTGCCCAGTGCCGAACCCCGCCTGTCCTGGCGGCGCGACCGGCCCTACGCCACCTTCGCCGACCGCTTCGCGAGCGCCTACGCCGCCGAACTGGCGGCCTTCGTCGATGTGGCCGCGGGACGGAGCGCCAGCCCCTGCACCCCTGGTGACGCCCTGGAGGCGCTCCATGTCGCGGAGGCGTGCGAACGCTCCCGCCGGACGGGCCGGCCGGTGGAGGTGGCAGAGGTCAGGCGGTAGGCCTCTCGGGCCCGCCGTCCCGGGAGTGGTCGCCGACCCCCCATTCCCGGGCGTACGAGGCCGCCTCGCGCTCCGCCGTGTCCGCGTCCCCCTCCGCGATGGCGGCGATCATCCGTGCATGGTCCAGGTGGTCCTCCGGGCGCAGCTGCTCGCCGACGTCGAACCGGAGGAACGCCCGCAGCACGTGGCCCAGGTCGGCGTACAAGGCGGTGAGAACGTCGTTGTGCGACGCGGCGACGACGGCGAGATGGAGGTTCGCGTCCGCCTCGACGAAGCGCTCCACCTCGCCCGAGTCCCAGGCGGCTTCGCGTCGCTCGAGCAGAGCCTGCAGGTGCTGCATCTCCTGCGGGTCCCGCCGGAGTGCCGCCAGCCGTGCGCCCGTCGCCTCCAGCGTCGACCGCATCTCGGCGACGTGCAGCGGATCGGCGTCCGTGAAGCGGCGGTGCATCACTCCGGCAAGTTCGCTGGTGGCGACCACGTAGGTTCCCGATCCCTGGCGGATGTCCAGCAGCCCGTTGTGCGCCAGGGCGCGCACCGCCTCGCGCACGGTGTTGCGCGCCACTTTGAGCTGTTCCACGAGTTCCGGCTCCGTGGGGATGCGGTGGCCCACCGGCCACTCGCCGGAGGTGATCTGGGCGCGGAGGGCCGAGATCACCTGGTCGGCCAGGGCGGAGCGGTGGGGTGAGGACAGCGGCATGGTTCTCCCGTGACAGGGGCAGCGGACGAGCGGCGCACGGATTGGCCTCAATTCATCCCATGATTCTATGATGGCGGAATGCCGCTCGCGCAAGACCACCGCACCCGTACCCGCAGTCCCCGAACACCCCGCATGCGGGTGCCCGGGTCGCGGACCGCCGCCCGGGCCACCGCTTCGGCCGTGCGGCGGACCCCGTCCGGCTCTCCGTGGACACTGCGCCTGGTGGCCGTCGGCCTGGTCCTGGCCGCACTGAACCTCCGCCCCGCGATCTCCGGCCTCGGTCCGCTGCTGGAGGAGGTGCGCACCGCCCTCGGCATGACCGGCACCGTCGCGGGCCTCCTCACCTCGATGCCCTCGCTGTGCTTCGCCCTCTTCGGCAGCCTCGCACCGCGCATGGCCCGCCGGTTCGGGCCCGCCACCGTGGTGCTCGCGGGCATGGTCGCCGTCACCGCCGGACTCGCGCTGCGCCCCTTCACCGGCGGCACCGCGCTGTTCCTCGCGGCCAGTGTGCTGGCGCTCGCCGGCATCGCCGTGAGCAACGTCCTGATGCCGGTCGTGGTCAAGCACTGGTTCCCGAACCGTGTCGGCGCGATGACCGGCCTCTACTCGATGGCCCTCTCCCTGGGAACGGCCGGTGCCGCCGCCGTGACGGTCCCCCTGACCGAAGCCCTCGGCGGCGACTGGCGCATCGGTCTCGCCTCCTGGGCCGCGCTGAGCCTGGCCGCCGTGGTGCCCTGGGCCGCTGTCGCACGCGGCCGCACCGACGCGGACCCCCGCCCTCCGCGGGACGAGGAGCGAGCCGCCCCGGCCGAGCGCGTCGCGAGCGGCGAGGCCGAGACCGCCGGGACCCTCCGCATCAGCCGGTCGTCCACCGCATGGGCCCTCGGCGTGTTCTTCGGCTTCCAGTCCTCCGCCGCCTACATCATCATGGGCTGGCTCCCGCAGATCTTCCGCGACGCCGGAGTCCCCGCCTCCACCGCCGGCGCGATGCTGGCCGTCACCATGGGTATGGGCATCCCGCTCTCCTTCGTCCTGCCGCGCGTCGCCGCCCGGATGACGCACCAGGGACCGCTCGCGATCGCCCTCGGGCTCTGCGGACTCGCCGGGTACGCCGGCCTCTGGGCAGCCCCCGCGGCAGGCGCGTGGGCCTGGGCGCTGCTGCTGGGCGTCTCCAACTGCGCGTTCCCGCTCGTCCTCACCATGATCGGCATGCGTGCCCGCACCAGCACCGGAGTCGTCAAGCTGTCCGCCTTCGCGCAGAGCACCGGATACCTGCTGTCGATTCCCGGGCCCCTCCTGGTCGGTGCGCTGCACCAGCTCGGCGGCGGCTGGCACGCGCCGCTCCTGCTGATGATCGGGCTGATGACGGCGCAGATGGCCGTCGGTCTCCTCGCGGGCCGGGACCGCTGCGTGGAGGACGGTCGCTGAGTGCGACACTGCAGTCATGCCCGTACTCGAGCCCGAACCGCAGGGTGGCCGGAAGAAGCTGCTGCTGGTCTTCGCCGCGATCATCGGCATCATGATCCTGATCGGCGTCGTCGCCTCCGTGGCGGCGCCCTGAGCCGCTCCTCCCCGCCCGCAGCCACCGCCTGATCGCGGCACCGCGGCAGTCCACCCCGGCCGTCGCGCGTCACCCGGGCCGGGGACCCCGGCCAACCACCCACCCCCGGTGGCCGGTTTCGTGCGAAGCTGGAACGCATGAGCGTCGATGTGCAGCGCAGTATCGTCCTTCTCCGGCACGCCAAAGCCGATTGGCCCGATGTGGCCGACCACGACCGTCCGCTCGCCGACCGGGGGCGCCACGACGCCCCGCTGGCCGGGGCATGGCTCGCCACCCACGGCATCACCCCGCAGCTCACCCTCTGCTCCACGGCGGCCCGGACCCGGGAGACATGGAAGCTCGCGGCACCGCAACTGCCGCAGCGCCCGAAGACCGTGTACGAGGAGCGCCTCTACGAGGCCTCACCCGGCGAGATCATCGCCGTACTGAACGAAACCCCGGACGACACCCGGGACCTGCTGGTCGTCGGGCACAACCCGGGGATGCAATCCCTGGCCGAACTCCTCGCCGGTGACGCCGACGAGGAGGCTGCCGCCGGGCTCTCCCGCACGGGCTTCCCCACGACCGCCCTCGCCGTCGTGCGGTTCACCGGCTCGTGGAAGTCCGTGGAACCGGGAGTCGGGTCGCTCGCCGCCTACTGGGCGCCCCACGCCTGACCGACTCCGCGGCGCGGGGCCGCGGACGTCGCCGCGGGTCACTCCGCCGCGTCCGTGGCCTCCGCCCCGTCCGCGTCGTCCACCTCGTCCACCTCGTCCCGCGTGATCCCCAGCAGGTACAGCACCGTGTCGAGGAACGGGACGTTGACCGCGGTGTGCGCGGCCTCCTGCACCACGGGCTTGGCGTTGAAGGCCACCCCGAGACCGGCGGCGTTGAGCATGTCCAGATCGTTGGCGCCGTCCCCGATCGCCACCGTCTGTGCGAGCGGTACCCCGGCCTCCTGGGCGAAGCGGCGGAGCAGCCGGGCCTTCCCCGCACGGTCCACCACCTCTCCCGTGACCCGCCCGGTGAGCCGTCCGTCCACCACCTCGAGCGTGTTGGCCGAGGCGAAGTCGAGCCCCAGCTCCCGCTGCAGCGCGTCCGTGACCTGGGTGAACCCACCCGATACCACGCCCACCTGGAACCCCAGGCGCTTCAGCGTGCGTACCAGCGTCCGCGCGCCCGGAGTGAGCCGCACCGCCTTGCGCACCTGCTCCACCACGGCCACGTCCAGCCCGGCCAGCAGCGCCACGCGCGCGTGCAGGGACTGCTCGAAGTCCAGCTCACCGCGCATGGCACGCGCGGTCACCTCGGCGACCTCGTCCTCGCAGCCGGCGTGGGCCGCGAACAGCTCGATCACCTCGTCCTGGATGAGCGTGGAGTCCACGTCCATCACCACCAGGCGCTGTGCGCGGCGGGCGAGGCCCGAGGCCACCACGGCGACATCCACGCCGTGGCGGGCCGCCTCCTGGGCCAAGGCGGTCCGCAGCGATTCGGTCGCCACCCCCGAGACGTCGAACTCGACCGCGGTGATCGGGTACTTCGCGAGCCGGAAGATGCGGTCGATATTGGCGCCGATGCCGGTGATGCTGGCGGCAATGGCGGACGTCGACCGGGCGGTGAGCGGGTTCCCCAGAACGGTGACGTGCGAGCGGCCGGTGCCGCGGGGACGGTTGTCGCCGGTGCCGGAGATGATCTCCGCCTCCATGCCCACCGATTCCGCCCAGCCGTGCACGGTGGCGCGTAGCTCGCCCTCCTCGTTGCCGCCGCCCGGTGACGTCACCAGGGCGCACAGCGTGATGCGGCCCCGCGTGACGAGCTGTTCGATGTCCACGACATCGACCGCGTACGCCGCGAGGGTGTCGAACAGACCGGCCGTGATACCCGGCCGGTCCCTGCCGAAGATCTTGACCAGCAGAGTGGGCGTGTCGTCCGTGAGGGCTGCCGTCGGCGCTGCGGCCTGCGATGAGGTCATGGTGCCTCCACGGTAGCGCCGCCGCGCCCGGGGCCGCGCCCCGGCCCGCTCTCCGGTCCCGCCGGCACCCGGTCCCCGCGACCCCCGCAAGGGCATTGCACGGGGCGCCTTCCTCCACCGGCGACGAGCCTGAAATAGTTCCTCCGACGAACAACCACCCCTGAATTCACGGCTCAGGGTGTTTCTCGGGGGGCGACAACGTGGGGCGTGGAGTGCCGGAACTCGTACTCGAACTGAACGGACAGACCTGGACCCTCGATCCGTCGAGGACCTACCACCTCGGTCGTGACCCGCAGGGCGACCTGGTCATCGACGATGCCAGAGTGTCCTGGCGGCACGCCACGGTCCGCAGGGCGGACCGTGGATGGCTGCTGGAGGACCGGGGCAGTACCAACGGCACGTACGCCGGGGGGCAGCGGATCCAGCAGCTGGAGCTCGCCCCCGGCAGCGACGTGCACCTGGGGAATCCCACGGACGGCCCGCGGCTCGCCTTCTCCGCGGCTGCCGCCCCGGCTCCCGTCGCCGGCGGGGGAGCGGCCGCCCCACCGGGAACGGCGCAGGCACCCGTGCCGCATCCGCTCGACCGGCCGCAGGCGCACGGGCAGCCGCCGGGCGGGGTGCCCCACCAGCCCGCACCGCAGGGGGCGGTGAACGGGGCGCCCCCGCAGCCCGCTGTCCCCGCTCCGGCCGGCGACCACCGCAGCCCGACGACCTTCCACCAGCTGGCGCTGGGCCGCGTGATGCGGATCGGACGTGCCCTGGAGAACGAACTGGTGGTCTCCGACCTCCAGGTCTCCCGTCACCACGCCGAGTTCCGGGCCACCCCCGACGGCCGCTTCGAGATCCACGACCTCGGAAGCCACAACGGCACCTACCTCAACGGACAGCCGCTCCCGAAGTCCGGTGCCGCCGTCATCACCCCGCAGGACACCGTCGGCATCGGCCACTCCGCCTTCCGCCTCGTCGGCGACCGCCTCGAGGAGTTCGTCGACACCGGTGAGGTCTCCTTCTCCGCACGCCACCTCACGGTCAAGGTCGACGACGACAAGGTCATCCTCAACAACGTCACCTTCGGTGTCCCCGAGAAGTCCCTGGTGGCCGTGATCGGTCCCTCGGGGTCCGGCAAGTCCACGCTGCTCAGGGCGCTCACCGGCTACCGTCCCGCCGACACCGGCGACGTGCTCTACGACAACCGCAACCTCTACACGCAGTTCGCGGAACTGCGCCAGCGCATCGGCCTGGTCCCGCAGGACGACATCCTGCACAAGGAACTGACGGTCCGTACGGCGCTGCGCTACGCCGCCCGGCTGCGCTTCCCCGGCGACGTGGCGGAGGCCGAACGCGACGCGCGCATCGACGAGGTGCTCGCCGAGCTCAAGCTCGACATCCACGCCACGAAGAAAATCACCTCGCTCTCCGGCGGCCAGCGCAAGCGCGTCTCCGTCGCGCTGGAACTCCTGACCAAGCCGTCGCTGATCTTCCTCGACGAGCCCACCTCCGGCCTCGACCCGGGCATGGACCGTGACGTCATGCAGCTGCTGCGCGGCCTCGCCGACGACGGGCGGACCGTGCTGGTCGTCACGCACTCCGTGGCCGAACTGGCACTCTGCGACAAGCTCCTGGTGATGGCCCCGGGCGGAGGCGTCTCGTACTTCGGCCCGCCCGAGGAGGCCCTGAACTTCTTCGGCTACGCCACCTGGGCGGACGTGTTCTCGGCCTTCGAGAACTACCGCGACTACGACTGGATGGGGCGTTGGCTGGGCTCGCAGCATTACCAGCTCTACGCCGCCGAGATCGACGCCGCCGCCCCGCAGCAGCTGCCACCGCAACAGGCCGCCCCCAGGCCGCCGGGCCGGCTGCAGAAGCCCCAGAGCTGGGGCTCGCAGTGGTGGACACTGACACGCCGCTACCTCTCGGTGATCGCCTCCGATCGAGGGTTCATGGCGCTCATGCTGCTGCTTCCCGCGGTACTCGGCGTCGTCAGCACCCTCATCCCCACCGACTACGGACTGGGACCGAGCCCCACACCACCCGGGTTCAACCAGGACGCAGGCCCCATTCTTATGATCATCGCGGTGGGCATGTGCTTCTCCGGCGCGGCCAACTCGGTCCGAGAGCTGATCAAGGAACGGGTCATCTACGAACGCGAGCGGGCCACCGGGCTGTCCCGTTCCGCGTACCTGATGTCCAAGGTCGTCGTGCTCGGCCTGGTGACCGTGGTGCAGGGCATGATCATCTGCGGTATCGGCTTCTCCGTCCGCGACATGCCCGAGGAAGGGCTCTTCATGGCGCCCGCCGCCGAGATGTGTCTGGCGATCATGGCGCTCGGCTTCACCTCGATGGCCTTCGGCCTGGTGATCTCCTCGCTGGTCAAGACCTCCGAGAAGACCATGCCGCTGCTCGTCATGTTCGCGATCGTCCAGGTCGTCTTCACCGGGGTGCTGTTCCAGATCTTCTCCTCGCCCGGGATCGAACAGGTCGCCTGGATCATGCCCTCCCGCTGGGCCATCGGCGCCGCCGGCGCGTCCATCGACCTCTCCCACCTCATGCACCCCTGGGACCCGGAGAAGCCCGGCGAGCTCGACCCCCTCTGGGAGCACAGCGCCGGCGTGTACGCGCTCGACATGACCGTGCTCGTCGTTCTCGGCGTCCTGTGCTGCCTGGCCGTCGCGCGACTGCTGCGCCGCCACGAGCCCGAGGTCATGCGGAAGTAGCCCGTCCCCTCCCGGGCGTCCCGACCGAGCAGCGGGGCGGGACCGTCGTCCTAGGACCACGGTCCCGCCCCGCTCCCGCGTCCGGCCGATCCGCTCGTGCGCCGCCACCGGTACGGTGACCCGCATGCTCCCCCGATCCGGTCTGGCAGCGGTCAGCGAGGCCCTCCTCGCCATGAACCGCCGCCTCGAGGTGCGCGAGGTGCTCCAGACCATCGTGGCCTCCGCACGCGACCTGCTGCGGGCCGAGTACGCCGCTCTGGGGGTGCCCGACGACCACGGCGGCTTCGCGCAGTTCGTGGTCGCCGGCGTCAGCGACGCCGAGTGGAAGGCCATCGGGCCGCTGCCCCGGCAGCACGGGGTCCTGGCCGCGATGCTCCACGAGGGCCCCCAGCGGCTGGCCGACGTCCGCGACGACCCGCGGTTCCGGGGATGGCCGGCCGAGCACCCGGAGCTGGCCGACTTCCTCGGCATGCCCATCGCCGACGACGGCGAGGTCCTCGGCGCCCTGTTCCTCGCCAACAAGCACCGCGACCGCAGCGCCGGCGGGTGCGGATTCACGGGGGAGGACGAGAAACTCCTCGGCCTCCTCGCCCAACACGCCGCCCTCGCCCTGTCCAACGCCCGGCTGTACGAGCGCAGCCGGGAGCTGACCATCGCCGAGGAGCGGTCGCGCATCGCCCACGAGCTGCACGACGCCGTCTCGCAGAAGCTCTTCTCGCTGCGCCTCACCGCGCAGGCAGCGAGCGCCCTGGTCGACCGCGACCCCCGCAGGGCGCGGGAGGAGATGCACGAGGTGGCGCGCCTCGCCGCCGACGCGACGGAGGAACTGCGTGCCGCGGTCGTGGAGCTCCGACCGGCGGCGCTGGACGAGGACGGACTCGTGGCCACGCTCCGCACCCAGGTGCAGGTCCTGGACCGCGCCCACACGGCCCGCGTCTCCTTCGCCGCCTCCGGCGTGCGCGTCCTGCCCGCGGCCCAGGAGGAGGCCGTGCTGCGCGTGGCGCAGGAGGCCCTGCACAACGCCCTGAGGCACGCCGGAGCCCAGCAGGTGCGGGTCACGCTCTCCCGCCGGGGAAGGCCGGGCAGCGGTGCGCTCCTCCGGGTCGCCGACGACGGTCGGGGCTTCGACCCGGAGGCGGTGCGGCGACGCGGCCGGCGTCTCGGCCTGGTCTCCATGCGGGACCGGGCCGCCAGTGTCGGCGGCCGTCTCACGGTCTCCTCGGCGCCCGGAACGGGTACCACGATCGAACTGGAGGTGCCCGGTGGCTGACCACGGGACGATCAGGGTTCTCCTGGTGGACGACCACCAGGTGGTCCGCCGCGGTCTGCGCACCTTTCTGGAGGTGCAGGCCGACATCGAGGTCGTGGGCGAGGCCGGGGATGGCGACGAGGGCGTCGCACTCACCGAGGAGCTCCGGCCCGACGTGGTACTGATGGACGTGAAGATGCCGGGAACCGACGGGATCGACGCGCTCCGACGGCTGCGCGAACGGGAGGACCCGGCGCGGGTGCTGGTGGTCACGAGCTTCACCGAGCAGCGGACGGTGGTACCGGCTCTGCGCGCCGGAGCCGCCGGCTACGTCTACAAGGACGTCGACCCCGACGCTCTGGCCGACGCCATCCGGTCGGTGCACGCCGGGCACGTGCTGCTGCAGCCCGAGGTGGCCGAGGCGCTGCTGAGCGAGGAGAACACCGACACCGCGGGCCGGGGGCCGGCGCTCACCGAGCGGGAGCGCGAAGTCCTCGGCCTCATCGCCGACGGACGCTCCAACCGCGAGATCGCCCGCGCACTCGTGCTGTCGGAGAAGACCGTCAAGACGCACGTCTCCAACATCCTCATGAAACTGGATCTCGCCGACCGCACCCAGGCCGCGCTGTGGGCGGTGCGCCACGGGATCGGCGGCTGACGGCTGCATCGTTTCTGCGCCCGCGCTCCCCACGTCCCGCCACCCGTTCGCCACGTCGGTTCACCCGGAAAGCGGTGCAGCTGGGAGGTCCCTTCGCCCTCCTGCAGTGCCGGGGTTCATTCCGACGAGTGGTCGTCGTACGGGGAGCGCATCCAGGGCCGGTTCCCGCCGTTCTCCAGGACACGCCCCGGCATTCCGCCGCGGCAGGCGCTCCGAGCCAACCGATCACACAGGAGGAAACCCATGAGGACTGCACGGAAAGCCGCTCTGGTCATGGTCGCCGCGGGCATGGCCGCCGGTGCTTCCGCCGGTTCCGCTTTCGCCGGCGGTCACTTCGACGGCGGCGCGGGCGCGCACGGCATCGCCCAGGGGTCGCCGGGCGTCGCCTCCGGCAACGTCGTCCAGGTCCCCGTGGACGTCCCCGTCAACGTCTGCGGCAACACCGTGAACGCGATCGCCCTGCTGAACCCGACCTTCGGGAACACCTGCGTCAACAAGTAACCGGTCTCCCCGGGCACGTCGGCACGGGCCCCGTCTGCCGCTCCGGCGCAGGCGGGGCCCCGGCGTGCAGTCTCAGCCGCGGCCGCGCTCCAACTCGTCCGCGTACGCGTTGTAGGCGGCCACCTGCGCCCGACGGGCCGTGCGCTCCACGGGGCGGAGCGCCTCCGTCCGGGCCGCGATCTGGGACGCGCTCACCGCTCCGCCGTGGGCCCCGCCCGCGCCGCGGTCCTCCGAGGCGATCCCGACCAGTGCGGCGACCCGCTGTGCCATTTCGAGCACCCTCACCGCGCGCGGCGGGCACCCCGGGGCCAGGAGAGCGCGCTCGTCCTCGGCCCGCGCCCGGTACACCTCCAGAGCCGCGTCGGCGACCGGCCCCGACCCTGCGACGTCCAGCCGGGTCAGCACCTCCGTCGCCTCCCGCAGCGCCTCCGCCAGCTCCCGTTCGGCCTCGGCCAGGGGCGGCACGTCCGCGGGCGGCCCCTCGCGGGCGGGCACGCACCGCCACACCACCTCGACGTGGCTGTCGTCGGAGGCCGCCGAGTCCTCGGGCCCGGCGGTGCGGACACACGGCACGAGACCGAGTGCCGCCCCCGAGGCCACGACCGCCTCACCCGCCTCGAGAGCCCGGGCGTTGAACTCCGGCGGCCCGCTGAGTCCCAGCGGATGCCCGGGCACCGGCAGGGCCACCCGCAGACCTGTGGCTCCCAGTAGGCGCAACCGGCCCAGCGCGAACGTGAGTCCTGCCACTCCGTCGCCGTCGGCGGCCGCCTCCGGGAGTCCGGCCACCCGGTGCCGGACGTCGTCGCCGGTGATGCGCAGGGCGGCCTCGTCCGGCGAGACGTCGCCCGCCAGGAGGGCGTTGCCCCAGGCGGCAAGGCGTCCCGAACGTGTCTCCTCGAGCATGCGTCCAGCCTAGAGAACCCCGCACGGGCGCCGGTCCAGACCTAGGGAACCGCACGGTGGAGGTGTGGCGTAGGTTTTCCCATGGGCCTGTGCCCGTCCGGCGCAGCAGCAGCGACCCCGCCCACGACCTCGACAGCATGGGGAGACGACACGCTCATGAGCGATGTACTGGACCTGGTGGACGTATCAGTGGTCCGCGAGGGCCGCGCTCTCGTGGACGAGGTCTCCTGGTCGGTGAAGGAGGGCGAGCGCTGGGTCGTCCTGGGGCCGAACGGTGCCGGGAAGACCACCCTGCTCAACGTCGCCTCCAGCTACCTCTTCCCGTCGAGCGGTACTGCCACGATCCTCGGTGACCGGCTCGGAGAGGTCGACGTCTTCGACCTGCGTCCCCGCATCGGCATGGCGGGGATCGCGCTCGCCGAGAAGCTGCCGGCCCGCCAGACCGTGCTCGAGACCGTGCTCACCGCCGCCTACGGCATGACCGCACACTGGCAGGAGTCCTACGAGGACGTCGACCGGGACCGTGCGCTGGCGTTCCTGGACCGCATGGGCATGAACGACTTCGTGGACCGCAGGTTCGGCACCCTCTCCGAGGGCGAGCGCAAGCGCACCATGATCGCGCGCGCCATGATGACCGACCCCGAACTCCTCCTTCTCGACGAGCCGGCCGCCGGACTCGACCTGGGCGGCCGCGAGGACCTGGTGCGGCGCCTGGGCCGTCTCGCCCGTGATCCCTACGCTCCCTCGATGCTCATGGTCACCCACCACGTCGAGGAGATCGCGCCCGGCTTCACCCATGTTCTGATGATCCGCCAGGGAAAGGTCCTCGCCGCCGGCCCGCTGGAGACCGAACTGACCTCCAGGAACCTCTCGCGCTGCTTCGGGCTGCCGCTCGTCGTGGAGCGGAACGGCGACCGGTGGACCGCACAGGGACTGCCGCTGAGCTGATCTTCCGCCTATCATGGGTCGGGTGGACGCATGGGTGTGGTGGCTCATCGCCGCCGTAGGACTCGGTATTCCTCTCGTGCTCACGGCCATGCCGGAGTTCGGCATGTTCGCCGTCGGCGCGCTGGCCGGTGCACTCGCCGCCCTGGCGGGTGGTGGCATCGTCGCGCAGACCCTGGTGTTCGTCGCCGTTTCGGTGGCGCTGCTGCTGGTCGTGCGCCCCCTGGTGAAACGTTCCCTGTCCCGGTCCCCGGGGCACCGCAGCGGAGTCGACGCCCTGACCGGACGTCAGGCGGTGGTCCTGGAGCGTGTGGACGGCCAGGGCGGGCGCATCAAGCTCGCCGGCGAGGTCTGGTCCGCGCGCGCTCTCGACGACGCGGCCCGTTTCGAGGCCGGAGCCCGCGTCGACGTCGTGGAGATCGACGGTGCGACGGCGGTCGTGATGGGATGACCGTATCCTGTCTCCCGGGTGACGGTGCGTCGACCGAGCGTGCCCGATTCATGTCTACCGATGTGCAGGGGGAGAGGCGTTGGACGCCATCATCATTGTCCTGATCGTCCTGGTGGTGCTGGTCTTCATCGCCCTCATCAAGACGATCCAGGTCATTCCGCAGGCCAGTGCCGCGATCGTCGAGCGCTTCGGCCGCTACACCCGCACCCTCAACGCGGGCCTCAATATCGTCGTGCCCTTCATCGACACCGTCCGCAACCGTGTGGACCTGCGCGAACAGGTCGTCCCGTTCCCGCCGCAGCCGGTCATCACGCAGGACAACCTGGTCGTCAACATCGACACCGTCATCTACTACCAGGTGACCGACGCGCGGGCTGCCACCTACGAGGTCGCCAGTTACATCCAGGCGATCGAGCAGCTCACCGTCACCACGCTGCGGAACATCATCGGCGGCATGGACCTGGAACGGACCCTCACCTCCCGCGAGGAGATCAACGCCGCGCTGCGCGGCGTGCTGGACGAGGCCACCGGCAAGTGGGGCATCCGCGTCAACCGGGTCGAACTCAAAGCCATCGAGCCGCCGACCTCCATCCAGGACTCGATGGAGAAGCAGATGCGTGCCGACCGCGACAAGCGGGCGGCGATCCTGCAGGCGGAAGGCGTGCGGCAGTCGGCCATCCTCACCGCGGAGGGCGAGAAGCAGTCGGCCATTCTGCGGGCGGAGGGCGAGTCCAAGTCCGCCGCGCTGCGGGCCGAAGGCGAGGCGCAGGCGATCCGCACCGTCTTCGAGTCGATCCACGCCGGTGACCCGGACCAGAAGCTGCTGTCCTACCAGTACCTGCAGATGCTGCCGAAGATCGCCGAGGGCGATGCCAACAAGCTCTGGATCGTCCCGAGCGAGATCGGGGACGCTCTCAAGGGACTCGGTGGCGCGCTGGACGGCTTCCGGGGCGGCAGCAGCGGCAGCGCCGGCGGCCCGTCCGGTGGCGGACTCACCAAGACGCCCCGCCAGCAGCCGCCCATCGACTGAGACCCGGCTGCACGACGCACCACCCCTTCGGGCATGATCGGTGCACCCGGCACCGATCATGCGAGGGAGGCAGGGCGTGGACATCTGGGAGGCGGTGGCCGTGTGCGCCGCGGGCGTCGGCGCAGGAACGATCAACACCATCGTCGGTTCCGGCACCCTCATCACCTTTCCCGTGCTGCTCGCGGTGGGACTGCCGCCCGTCACGGCGAACGTCTCCAATGCTCTCGGGCTCGTCCCGGGCTCGGTGAGCGGCGCCGTCGGTTACCGCCGCGAACTCCGGGGCCAGCGCGACCGCGTACTGCGGCTCGGCTCCGTCGCCGTGCTCGGCAGCCTGATCGGGGCGGCACTGCTGATCAGCCTGCCGCCCGGCGCGTTCGAGATGATCGTCCCCGTACTGATCGCCTCGGCGCTGGTCCTCGTCGTCGCCCAGCCCCGGCTGGCGCGCCTGGTTCGGCGCCGCAGAGAGCGGAAGGGACACCGGCCGCCCGCCCACGGCGGGTCGGCGCTCACGGGCGGGATGGGGCTCGCCAGTGTGTACGGCGGTTACTTCGGCGCCGCCCAGGGAGTCCTCTACCTCGCCCTGATGGGGCTGCTGCTGCCCGACGACCTCCAGCGGGTCAATGCCGTGAAGAACGTGCTGAGCGCGATCGTGAACGGCGTCGCCGCCGTCTTCTTCCTCTTTGTCGCCGAGTTCGACTGGACGGCGGTCCTCATGGTCGCTCTGGGGTCCACGGTCGGCGGGCAGCTCGGCGCGCGGATAGGGCGCCGGCTGCCGCCGACCGCGCTGCGCGCCGTCATCGTGCTGGTGGGGCTGGCCGCGATCATCCAGCTGCTGCGTTGAGCGTGCGGGGCGGCGGAGTCACGGGCAGCCAATCGGGCAGCGTGTCGCCGTCCCGCAGGCCGAGGGCCAGCAGCAGTGCGTCGGCCGGTGTCGGCTCGAACGGCCGGACGAGCAGCCGCATCCCCGCCTGTCCCGGAGTGCGGTCGGCCTTGCGGTGGTTGTCCTCGGCGCAGGCAGCAACGGTGTTCAGCCAGCTGTCGTCGCCCCCGTGAGAACGCGGCACCACGTGGTCGACCGTGGTCGCACGGCGCCCGCAGTAGGCACACCGGTGCCGGTCCCGGATCAGCACACCCCGGCGCGACCAGGCCGCCCGTTGTCGGAACGGCACCCGCACGAATCTTCGGAGCCTGATCACCTGGGGCACCGGGAGGTCCAGGGCGGCCGCGCGGATACGCAGACCGGCATGCGACTGCTCCAGGACGGCCTTCTCCTGCATCACCAGCACCACCGCCCGTCGCAACGTCACCGTCGAGAGCGGCTCGAAGCTTGCGTTGAGGACCAGCGTTCGCCTCATCGTCCACCTCCCGTCCCCCCTCGCCGTCCTGGCGCGGGTGGATCCACTGTGTCCGGTGCCCGACTCCGCCGACAACGCAATTTCACGAGAACGGCGGGCGGGTGAGCCGGCGGGGACGCCAGGGGAAAGGGCCGGAGAACGGAAACCCCGTCCCGCCCGGGTGAGCCGGGTGGGACGGGGCCGAGGGGCGGCGGGCGGCGTCAGCCGCCGGCGGGCACCTCGTACTCCCCGATCAGCTGGGCCCGGGCGATGGCCTTGAAGCGGAGGTTGAAGCCGACGACGGCCGGGGACGCGTCCTCATCGGCACCCAGCTTCTCCTGATCGACCGCGTACACGGTGAACACGTAGCGGTGCGTTCCGTCGCCCGGAGGCGGGGCGGCACCCGCGAAATCCTTGGTGCCGTTGTCGTTCCGCACCTGCACCGCTCCTTCGGGCAGCCCCTTCATCCCACCGGTGCCCGCGCCTGCGGGCAGCTCGGTGACATCCGCGGGGATGTCGAACACCGACCAGTGCCAGAAGCCGCTGCCCGTCGGTGCGTCCGGATCGAAACAGGTGACCGCGAAGCTCTTCGTCCCCGGCGGGAAACCCTCCCAGCGCAGATGCGGGGAGGTGTTGCCGCCTGCGAACACCTGATCGGACTTCAGCGGCTGCCCCTCCGACACGTCGTCACTCACCACGGTGAACGACGGGACCGGGGGGTGATGGTCGTGGGGGAGCGGGCGCCGCTTCTGCTCGGTCACGTCGAGATCCTCCTCATCGAGCGAATCGCTGCACCGGCCAGCCTAACGAGCACACGGGTCGCGGGCTGACAGCATGGGCGGATGCTACGAAAGTGCTTGGCGGCCGGTCACCTGACGGTGTGACCCCGCCGAACGACCGTGAACCCTAGGACCTCGCAACGGTGGTGCATCAGTGACCAGCTCCGCACAACTGCCTGAACTGCCCGAGGACGGCCTGAGCGGCATCTTCGACGGCACCGTTCCTCCCGGCGTGTACCGCACCGCCTCGGTGGGCCCGGAAGCACTGCTCCAGGCGCAGGCGGAAGGCTGGTACGCCGCTGTGGTCGACCTGAGCGACGTCTCGGACAAGGCGGGCTTCCTGGCCGGGTGCGCCGCCGGACTCGAGCTGCCCGACCCGCTGGGGGAGGACTGGGACGCCCTCGCGGACCGTCTCACCGATCTTTCGTGGCTCGGGACCCCCGCCGGCTACCTCGTTCTGGTCAGCGGATGGAACGCGTTCCGGGAGGCCGCCCCCCGGGACGCCGACTCCGCGACCGAGGTGCTCAGCGCCGCTGTCGGCTACTGGGCGGTTCGCGAGGCCCCGCTCGCGGTGGTGCTGGGCTGACACCGCGCAGATGCGGGACATACGGGGCGTGGGGAGGGGCCGCCCGTCGAGCGACCCCTCCGTGGCCTCAGAACCAGTTGCGCCGGCCGCCGACCTCGGACAGCCACTGGTTGAGGTAGGCGGTCCAGTCGGTCTGCTGGAAGTCGGCGAGGTCCACCTGGAAGGCGCGGTAGGAGTCGCCGCCCTCGTTGAACAGCCCCGGCTTCTTGTCCATCTCGAGTACGACGTCCATGGCCCGGTCGTCCGCGACGAAGCTCAGCTCGACGCAGTTCAGTCCCCGGTACTGCTCCGGGGCGAAGAACTCGATCTCCTGGTAGAACGGGAGCCGCTGCCGGGTGCCGCGGATGTGGCCGCGCTCCATGTCGGCGCTCTTGAAGCGGAAGCCCAGCTCCCCGAAGGCGTCGAGGATGGCCTGCTGGGCCGGGAGCGGGTGGACGTTGACGGGGTCGAGGTCACCGGAGTCGATCGCGCGGGCGATCTCCAGCTCCGTGACGACGCCGACGTGCATCCCGGTCAGGTGCCGGCCCATGAACATGGTGAGAGGCGCCTCCCAGGGCACCTCGATGCCGAACGGCACGGCGTGGGTGGCCCCGGGCTGCACCTCGAAGGCACCGCCGAGCCGTTGCGTGTGGAAGTCGATGTTCTGCTTGTACTCCCCGTCCTCGCTCTCGACCTCGACCTGTGCCTGGAAACCGACGGACAGCCCTTCGATCTGCTGTGCGACGGATCCGCCCTGGATCCGCACCTCCCCCTGCACGACGCCACCCGGAACCACGTTCGGCTCCGTCAGCACCGTCTCGACGGAGGCGCCCCCTGCGCCCAAGCTGGCCATCAGCTTCTTGAAGCCCATGCTCATCCTCTCCGGAAGCGGACTGTGTCCCCGTACGGGTGTGACACCTCGACCCATACGAACGCAGGGACCGAACCGGCGGTTCCCGATGCTCACGTACCCTGCGTCGCATGACTGACGGCCGTGACGGTACGCCACGCCCCGATACCGGCAGGACCCCCGTCCCCCGGGGCTTCTTCGACCGTCACGTCCTGCACGTCGCGCCCGACCTTCTCGGGTGCACGCTGGTCCGGCGCACGCCCCGGGAGGCGATCGAGGTGCGGCTGACCGAGGTGGAGGCCTACGCGGGGGCGTCGGATCCCGGCTCGCACGCCTACCGCGGCCGCACCCGGCGCAACGCGTCGATGTTCGGTCCGGCCGGGCACGCGTACGTGTACTTCATCTACGGAATGTGGTGGAACCTGAACCTGGTCTGCGGGCCGGAGGGACAGGCGAGCGGCGTCCTGCTGCGCGGTGGGGAGGTGCTCGCCGGCCGTGCGCAGGCACGCGAACGCCGGGCAGCGGCGCGTAGCGACGCCGAGCTGGCAAAGGGGCCCGCGCGTCTGGCGACGGCGCTCGGCGTGGACGGGACTCTCGACGGGGTCGATCTCTGCGGGGGCGAGGATGCTGCGCCACTGGGCCTCCTCACCGGGCACCCCGTGGCTCCCGAGGAGATCGCCAACGGACCCCGCACCGGAGTGGGAGGCGACGGCGCGGCCCACCCCTGGCGGTTCTGGATCGCGGGAGACCGGACCGTCAGTCCCTACCGACCGCATCGTCCGCGTCGACGCGGGGGGCAACTTGACTCCGGGGTACCGGAAGTCTAAGCTCGATAGAGCCGTGGACGAGATCGGCTCCGCTGCGACCTCAAGATCGCGCGAAGACCTCTCGTCATCGAAACGGACACACCACGAGTTAACGACTCCCTTAGGGGCTTCATCGGCGTGCCGGTAAATGCTCCGAAAGACTCGGATTTTGAGTCGCCACGGGAATCCGTTAACGTAGTGG